>VXOY01000032.1 GCA_009839835.1 Candidatus Spechtbacteria bacterium SB0662_bin_43
ATACCATATGTTTCATGTATTTTTTTACAAGATTCGAGGTCGTTTATTAATTTTATAATATCTTGTCTATTCACAACAAATTAAATTAATTATAGCAACTATTTTATTTTCCATTTTGCTCTGGCAATCTCTCTACAATCTGCTTGCCCATGATAGATAACTGCATATTCTCTTTACTATTCTTACTTTTTGTTTTTATATATTCAATGTATCCATACTGAGGATTACTACGTGTTGCCTTTATGGCACTGTCTAAGTAAGTAGTGTTTTTAATTGTAGTATCACCTGGATAATCACGAACATATTGTATAATCTCCTTTTTTGTGATGTGACTATTACCTAACTTTTCTGTATGATAATAAACATCACAAGCAATCCTCTGGTATATGTTTTTGGGGTGCTTCTTTTTTATAAATTCTTTATGTACATCCGTATCATCATTAACTACATTCACTCCACCCATAGCATTATTACTTGATAATTTGCTCTGATTTTGCCCAGAATTTAATAAATGCCCCAACACAACCCCAAATGCTGATTCATAAAAGTCAATATTAACCTCGCTATTATTTACTATTTCTTCTGTCTCTTTTATTTTTTCTATGATGTATTCATTTTCGCTCATACTAAAATTTATTATTGATTTGTAACTTCATTGCTCATTTGATTCACAACCTCATTACCAGATTGCGTAAGCTCATACCTCCTTTTCTTTGTACCAGATTCTTTATTATCAGAAAGCATTATCCATCCCTTGTTGACACACTGACTTATTGCATCGCTTATATTAACTGGAATTTTTATCTTGCTATTTTTTACTCCAGAAAGTATATTTTTAACATCCTCGCTTTCAAAATTTTTCATATCTTTTTTATAATGCGACAAATAAACCACAGAACATACCACTGTTTCATTCGTAGTTTTAGGCTTTCGCTCCAATAAAAACTCTACTATACTTTGTTTTTTAGTAAATTTATTCATACTTTTCTTTGATAGAACATCTTCCAATGCCTCAACTCTATCACGCAACTGATTAAATTCCTTTCTTGTAATACTATTACTCATACTTCGCTTTTGTTATTAATTTTAGTTATAAAATCCATCACAACACGCACTCTATATTTGGGGATGTGATACAAAACTTCCCGATTATTTTTCCCAACTCTCTCTATAGCATTTTTCATCCTGAGATCCTTCACAACTCCATCTGCTTCATTTTTAGAGATACCTATCTTTTTTTGCAATGACTTAGAAGATGAATATATCAACTCTTCTTTACCAACTCCACTAAAAACAAGAACACATTGACCTAAGAGGAAATACAGTACCTTCAATTTCGCGCTTTTATGTAATAGCAGATCTGAGGACAGAACAACCTCATTAGTATCTTTAACTATAGATACCTTGCTTCGCAAAAATGGAACTATAACATCAATCATATTCTCTGGTTTCTCTACATAAAGATCGTTTATTGTGAATCTCTGGTTCATCATACACCTTAAGTATAACAAAGAAAAAATAAATAGCCAACTCATTTAACGTCTCGTTGCGATAATATATCGCATACATCAAAATAATGTCTAAAAATAAGGGGAAAAAGCAGTTATTGTCTATAACAGTATCATTATAATGAATAGCAGTTAGACGTCAATCTGTTGATAAATATAACCTACTATTACAAGCATCGCCTCTATATACACATAAATACTCATTGTCAAGACTATTTTCTGTGTATAATAATGGCTCTATATAGATAATCAACAATAGAATATTGAAAAACAGATAAGAAATAAGGTATTTGATAACGCTGCTCTACACAAAATAAAATAGTATTATTTCAAAATAGCTATATTCTTTTATTTTACCCCTAAAATCAGAGTTTAAACCATTTTGTTGAGTTCAACAAAATGGTCACTTGAAAAAAGCCGGAGCATATCTTTCCACAATAATATACCCTACCACCATTATTGTGGTGTATATCGTATAAAAACACTCTTTTATACGCACATCGCGGTTCTCTGTGTTATCTGTCAACATCCTATGCTTCGTATGCATCTTTATGTTGTTGGTATTTTTTTACCAATCCACTGCTGGATTGAACTTTGCCGCCGTGCCCTACATTAAAAACAGGTTGTATGCCCAACGACTTACACACAACTGCCTCGGGTATATTACCGTGTTTTCTATCTCCTCCGTTCGCAAAAATATGGGGTTGTATCTTCTGCAATTCAGCTGCAACGCTCAAGTCTGTTGTGCCTTTTGTATGGAACGAAAGAATAACCTCATCAACACAATCTAACGCGTGTAGTATCTCTTCGCGTTCTTTTTCAGGCATAAACACAAATCCTTTTTTTGCGCGCAGCCAGTGGTCATTATTCAAAATAACGATGTGCTTTGACCCCAGTTGTTTTGCTTCTTGGAACATCCGAATGTGCCCTATGTGCAGAGGGTCAAATCCTCCAGATGTTACAACAATAAGGTTCTTTTCTTGTGCCATACTACGACAGATGATGTTCTTTATACGCCATTGCCATAATCAATCCATATTTTGTGTACTCTTTTCGTGTCATCCTTCCTCCTGTGAACAAGCCAACAAAACCATCTGCGTGCCCTATGTTTTCCTCGCTTGTCAAACCACTCACCTTGCACGCACGGCTCAAATCAATATCGCCCTCAAGCGCAGTATCAACGAGCCGCTTTGGCAACGCAATGGCAGGCGAAAACCCTGTATAGAGACGGTCGCCATCGTACACCGAAACAACCGACACATCCATATACCCTACCTGCGGAACCTGCATCAACCCCGATTCAATGCCAACGCTCAATACGCACTCGGAAAAACTGTTCTTTGCCCTGTTGTGTGATCCTTGTATTGTTTCGTCCAATGAGAGGGGCTGGTCAGAAACACCAGACTCCACAGAAACACCAACAACTTCTGCATCTTTATACTCATCGTACAACTGCAACCCTTCCTGTATTGCCTGAACCTTTGTATTATTTTTTGACCCAACGCAAACTTTTATCATAGTTATCACAGTGTAGCACACAATGCATAGAACGCTCAACAACGGCTCTGTGTTGCAAAGAGCATACCCAACCATTACAATACCCGTATATGCAACAAGATACACCAAACACTGCAACGACAACCGTAGGAATTTTCTCTGTGCCACACGAACGAATGCAAACGCACACATCCAGTGCGTTTGTTGTGTCGTGTATTGACCCTCGGTTTGCAGACGCAATATGGGAGTTTATGAAGAAACAGCATCCGTATCATTTTGACGCTCCTGTCAACACGCCAGGAGGAGCGAAAGCGCTTGCAGAAGATACAGTAAAAAGACAAGAGATATACAACGATCTAACAGTGGCTATCGCCCTCCACTCTGTAGAGTATCTGTATGTCTTTGTTCACAGTCAGTGCGGAGGATACAATATACCAGACAGGTCTCAAGAACAACAGCAGCAAATAGCAGACCTGTACCAAGTACGCAATAGCATCAAAACACATCCGCAAGACCAGGTTCGCAACCTGACAGTGCGCGCATTTATCGCAGATGGACACGACGATTCAATCCAGCAAACAAACGCATCCAAGACCAGACAGTGGGACAACATCCTTATCAAACAGGTGTACTAAATCCTGTTTTTTCTTGTACAAAAAAGAGGTACGTATCCCCAAAAACAAGTGAAAAGAGTATGACTTGTCGTACAATAACGTGGCGCAAGGGATACTCACCAAAAGAGGTTGTTTGAAAAAACAGGATTGATACAGTATAGTAGTGTATTATGGATGTTTCTATTATTGTGAATCACTATCGGCTGTCCAGTGTGCTTGAGCTATCGCTTACGTATCTTTTGAAGTGGCAGAAAGAGTACGAGATGCGCAATGGAGAAGGAAGTACAGAGATTATTGTTGTTGATTCTGGGACAACACGCAAGACACGAGAGATGGTGAGTACTGGATTTCCATCTATTGTTTTTTTGTCGCACGAGCACAATATCGGTTTTGGAAAATCGGTGAACGCTGGGCTCAAACGCGCGCAGGGATCGTTCATTTTTATACTGAACGCAGATTGCATTGTTCCGTATCCAAAAGAAATTGATGTGCTGTTGGACTACTTGAAACAGCAACGACATGTTGGTTTAGTAGGACCCCAGTTATTGAATTTTGATAACACGCATCAGCACTCAGCGTTTCGTTTCTATACCCCTCTTACTATCTTGGCGCGCAGAACGCCGTTTGGAAGAACGACAAAAGGAGTACGAGCAATTGAGAGATTCATTATGGCGCGGAGCGCGAGAAGGTCAAATGAGGGCACAAATGTAGATTGGTTGATGGGGTCTGCGCTCCTCACAAAAAAGAAGTATGTAGAGAAAGTCGGCTTGTTTGACGAACAGTTTTTTATGTATATGGAAGATGTTGATTGGTGTCGCAGATTTTGGGAGGCTGGGTTGCGGGTTATGTACTGCCCTGCCTCTAAAATCTACCATTTTCATGGCAAGGCGAGCAGAAACAAAAACCCATTGGCATTTTTATTCAATAAGTACACGCGCATCCACCTTATGAGCGCGTATAAGTATTTCAAAAAGTACGGTACAAAAGCACCATCCTATACGATGAAGTATTAATTTCAACAAACCAACCTTCTTTGTGAATATGAAAAAGGATTATACTTTTTTCATACAAACATCAAAAGGCAAGAGTTTCTGTGCTAATCTCTTATGCAAACACCTGAACAAAAAGAAAGGTGAATAAAGCAATGAGCCCGACAAAAACAAGAAACCCAATCACAAGATAGGGCAGTGCTTTTTTCAGGGCTATTTTGATAATCCGTTCGCGTATCATATTCCTTTGTTGAAAGACAACTTTGAAGGCTGCTATCACGATACGCAGCCACGAAGTATCTTTTTTCTTATATGAATCGTCTGTCATAAAAACTATGGAAGGTGCTGGAAGAGCGGTTCTCCTTTTTGTAGAGTGAACGATTGCGGCTCAGATTCAACACTCACTCCGCATCGTCTCATCATCTCTTCTGCGCTATCAGGAATAATGGGCAACAACAACCACGCAATTGAGTAAAGGAGGTACGTCATATCTATCATCTCTTTTTGAAACCGCTCTCTATCTTGGGTGGGCAACTCCCACAAACGAATGTCGTTGATCCTCTTATCGCCCCACCGCATCAGAGAACGAACAGACGCTATAGCTTCGTTGATGGAAAACTGCTCCATAGAACGATGGTAGATCTGCGTGTGTTCTGCAACAACAGTGCGGCACTGTTTGGTTGGCATATTATCAAACGCGCCCTTGTAATGCTGCTCTCCTAAGGACGAGATGCGCGAGGTAAAATTGCCAAACCCAAACGCCAAATCTGCATTACATCGCGTTTCTAACTTTTCATACGAAAAGTCGCCGTCTTGGGTGCTGGATATTTCAGCGAGCAAAAAATAACGGACTGGATCCGCGCCGTATTTCTCAACCAGTGCTAATGGATCAACAACATTTCCCAACGATTTTGACATCTTCACCCCATCAACGCTCACAAAGCCATGGGCAACAATACATTTTGGAAGCGGTATATTGGCACTCAAGAGCATCCCGATCCATATAGCTGAATGAAATCGCAAGATGTCTTTTCCAATAATATGGACATCAGCAGGCCAGTACTGCTGAAACTGATCGCTATTGTGCTCGTACCCAAGCACAGAGATGTAGTTCGTGAGCGCGTCTGCCCATACATACATTGTTTGCGTGTCGTCGTCTGGAACAGGAATGCCCCACTGTAAGTCCTTTCTGGGACGGGAAAACGACACATCTTCTAACCCCTGACTGAGCAACGAAAGCACCTCGTTCTTTCGCTCTGTTGGGTAAATCATCAACTCATTGCTCTCAATCGCTTGCTGTATTGCGTCTGTGTACGATGAGAGGCGAAAAAAATAGTTTTCCTCCTCTACGACATCGGGTTTTGCGTTGTGCAGCTCGCATACACCATTGCTATTCAAATCTTTACTTGTGACAAATGCCTCGTGTCCAACGCAATACAACCCTTGGTATTGCTTTTTATACATATCACCGTTTTCAAGTAATACGTTCCACAGCTTCACAACACTCCCCCAATGCGCCTTTTTATCACTCGTCCGAACAAAAGCAGAGTATGAAACATTGAGCATATCAGCCATTGCACGAAAAACAGATGTGTTGCTGTCAACAAATTCTTGAACCGCGCTCCCTGCTTGTTCTGCTGCTCGCACGATCTTTGCTCCGTGCTCGTCAACGCCTGTTGCAAAAAATACATCCTTCCCTAAGAGCCGCTGGTAGCGCGCAAGTGCATCGGCTTGTACTTTTTCTAATGCGTGTCCGATGTGCGGTTTGCCGTTCACATAATCAATAGCAGTCGTAATATAGTACGATGATGGAAATGACCTCATGGTATTAGTAACCTTGCGATAAAATTCTTTATATTCTTACAGAGAAAGGATTCTACTTTTTTGTGCATAAATACTACTACGCAAAATGAGTATATATTGATAGATGACCTTGGCACAAAAAAGTAGAATCCTTTCTCTTCCAATGGTCTTGACAAAAAAGATGTCCTGTCTTCTTAAATATACACGAGTTTGTTCTATGGCGGTGGTTTACTGTCCTGCGGCACTTTTGTTTGTGATTCATCAGATTGAAAATCGCGCATTACTTCTCCAAGAACTGCAACGAGCGGAATTGCAATGATAATACCCCAGAACCCCAAGAGCTCTGCTCCTATCAATGCAGATGTCAAAATAACAAGAGGGTTTGAACCAACAACTCGCGCCATTACTGTTGGAAGAATAAAGTTCTGCTCTATTTGCTGGAACAAAACATACACAGCAACAGCGATAAGTCCAGTGATAATGTTAGGATCTCCTGCCCCAAGCGACACAAAGAGGAGAATCAAGAATCCTGCGATAAGAGGACCAAGAAATGGAATAATCTCTAAAAATCCTGCCAAGATACCGAGTGTTGTTGCGTATGGCGACCCTAATATCGTCAAAAGGATAAACACACTCACTCCCATAAATATGGCAAGGATGAATTGTGCCTGGAGCCAGTGCCCTAACCTCTTTTGGATACGAGACCATAAGTCAGAAACATGGGATCGGTACGAAACAGGGGTAATCTCGGTCAGGAATCGCTCTACTTCTTTTCTATCAAGCGAGAGGTAGAAGGAAGCAACAAGGGTAAAGAAGAACGACACAACACCACCAAAAATGGAGGTGATAAATACAAATACATCGCCCCCCAAGTCTCCTATCTTGGATTGAATGCTCTGCAAGAGATCTTCAACATACGGCACAATAAAAGCAAGACCACCAGATTCATCTTCACCTGTTTGCGTATTCAGGAACGAAGTAATCTTGTCAGGGAGGTCTCTTGAAAGCGTATTAATCTCTGAGAAAAGACCTGGCAAGATAACGTAGAAAACACCAGCAAGTCCAGCAAATGCAACCAAATAAATAGCAGGCACGCTGACCGCCCTCCGTATTCTGTGGCTCTCTAACCATCGCAGGCTTGGCTCCAGTGCTGCCGCAATAACAATCGCCAAAAACACGCTCGCAAGAATACGCCATGTCTCTAACAGCAAGAATATAAACGCAACAACACCCAAAATACGGATAATGGTGTTTGTTGATATATCAATTGTTGTAATGCGATGGTGGTTCATTATATTACTCTAATTGGGAGAGCGACCCAAGAAGCGATTCGTCACTATGCTGCGCAGCAACAAGTGCGATGTGCGTCTTTCCTTTTAAGAATACATCATTTGCGACCTCTTGGGTATCCTGCAACGAAACACTCTTAAGAGCATCTATATACTCTCCAGGGGATTGAGTTGTTCCTACAATAACTTCTTGCATACCCCAAAACTCTGCAACGCCATCGGTGTGTTCTAATCCTAAATACAGATGTCCTTCTATGTTGTTCTTTGCGTTCGCAAGCTCCTGTTCTGTAATACCTTCATCTTTCATATCTTGCATAACGCGAACAATAACCTCTATAGCTTCTTCGGTTTTTCCTTTTGCAATGCCACTCCGTATATATGAAAATCCATAGTCGCTACCCATTTCAGCTCCTGCACCTATAGCATAACATAGTCCCCGCTGCTCTCGCACCTGGTGGAACAACCGAGAACTCATACCACCGCCCAGCACGGTGAGTAATACTCGCAAAGCATACCTGCGCGAGTCGCCCATCGCATAGCTTGGAAATCCAAGGGCAATGTGGGTTTGATCTGTTGTTTTCTCTTGGATGCGAACAATAGGAGAGTGAGTTGCAGGTGGCTGTACAGGATCTTTCACGATGGCTGCTGTACCATCAGACACCCCGCCAAAATACTGATTCGCTAACTCCATAGATGCTTCGTGGGTGATATTGCCTGCAAAAACCGCAATAATATTCTCCCCTCTGTACTGTTTCTGGAAGTAATCAACAACATTCTCCCGCGTAATATTCTTGACTGTTTCAGGAATACCTCCAATATCTCGTCCTGCGGGTTGGTCTCCGTACAGCGCCTCTTGCAACACATCCATCACTCTCCGAGATGGTGTGTCGTAGTACATATTCAACTCTTCCAGAATAACCGCCTTTTCTCGCTCAATCTCAGAATCAGTGAACAGCGGATGCTTCAGAAAATCACCCATCACATCCAACGCCACCTCTATCTTGTCTTTGAGGAGCTTTACATAAAAGGCAGTCCATTCCTCGCTCGTGAACGCATTGAATGCAGCACCAACGCCATCAAGCGTGCTGCTAATCTCAATGGGTGTTTTGTACTTCTCAGACCCCTTGAAAAACAGGTGCTCTAAATAGTGAGATATACCACTCATCTCTTTTTCCTCGTGGTGAGACCCTGTACATACAAAAAAATAAACAGTGACCGTCTCAACACGGGGCATTGGTATTGTCATAACCCGAATACCGTTCTGAAGAGTGCCTTTATGCATTGTTTGTTTCATCATAAACTATGTTTTTATATGTAGTAATTGTAACACTTCAGTAAAGTTCTTTGCATCCTACAGAGGATTGGGATTTTACCTTTTTATGCATAATTGAAGTGCTCTATGGATTATAGAGAGTATGAGAATATGCTTTTATGAGCATCCGTCTTCGGCGTGAAGAAAAGCATATTCTCATACTCTCGCCGTATAAACAACTGTGGCATAAAAAGCATAATCATAACCTCTATACGCTATACCTTGACTGTATATCGGCAAACGATAATCCCTGCAAAACATCGTGAATACAACGAGATATATCAGAGCACTGAACTCGCACCTGCTCCATCGAGTCGCGGTCGCGGAGCGTTGCAGTATCGTCCTGCAATGAGTCGCCATCTATGGTCACGCACAACGGTGTTCCTATTTCGTCCTGCCTGCGATACCGTTTTCCTATGGCGCCACTCTGGTCGTAGAACGCGCTATACGAGCCTGACAACGAACCCCATAGAGTGGTTGCTTTTTGGCGCATCTGACTGTCGTTCGCAACCAACGGGAATACTGCAACAGTGTAAGGCGATAGCCAAGGTGCAATTTTCAGAACAATCCGCGTATCGTTTTCCAATACTTCTTCTGTGTACCCATCTACCAACACTGCAAGGAGAGTCCGTTCAACGCCGAATGTTGGTTCAATGGTGTGCGGAACTACCTTTTCGTTCGTTTGTGCATCTACTATCACAAGCGTCTCGTTGCTGTGGGATGCGTGTTGTTGCAAATCGTAGTCGCCACGATACGCCAGACCATACAGCTCTTTTCTCCCAAATGGAAAATCGTACTCAATATCAACTGTTCGTTGCGAGTAGTGCGCTCGCTCCCCTTCAGGAATCTCTGCACGATGGATACGCGTTTTCTTGAGTCCGAGTCGCTGTATCCACGCATCCATCTCCTGCAACCACTCTTCAAAATGCTCCTCCCACTCGCTTGCACGGACAAAATACTCAATCTCCATCTGCTCAAATTCGCGGGTACGAAAAATAAAGTTCCGTGGCGTTATCTCATTACGAAACGCTTTCCCTATCTGCGCAACACCGAACGGCAACGAGACACGGCTGGAGGAGACAATATTTTTGAAATCAACAAACATTGCTTGTGCGGTCTCAGGTCGAAGGTACACAGTGCTCATTGTCTCTTCTGTTGTGCCAATGTGGGTTTGAAAGAGCAGATTAAAGTGTCGTGCGTTTGTTAAAGCATTTCCATCTGGGCTCTTGATGCCGCGTTCCTCTATAACAGCAGACATCTCGTCAATACCCATACCAGTTATATCAATATCGTGTTCTTCCAAAAGGTGATCCAAACGATACCTCTTATGTGTTTTGACATCTTCCACCAAAGGGTCGCTAAATTCTGCAACATGACCGCTCGCTTCCCATACTTTTGGGTTCATAATGATGGATGCGTCTAAACCAACGATGTTCTGCCGTTTCCGAACAAACATCTTCCACCACTCGTTCTTGATATTATTCTTCATCTCAACACCCAATGGCCCATAGTCAAACGCATTTGAGATACCGCCATAAATCTCAGAGCTTGGAAAAATAAAACCCCGTCTCTTTGCCAATGCTACAATAGCGTTTATGTCCTTTTGTTCCATACAAAATCTCAGAACGTAACAATACCGTCTGTGCGAGAAATGTTCTCATCGTCAGGCAGTGAGGAATCAACAGAAGGAAGGACTTGCTCTATCACATCCTTTGCTTCAGCATCAAGCGCACGGAACGATGTTGGTTGGAGGATTTGAACAAGATTGCCCTCGTGCTCAGAGCGTGGAATCACCCATACAGCAAACGAAATTTCATCGTAGAAAAACGGATCTAATGTGTCCAACTCCCACACAACCTCCTTTTTCTCTTCGTCATAAAACAACGAATCTTGTCTCACAGGATACACACTGCCACCAAAATCAACGTTATCGGGCAGTCGTGCAATGACTTTTACATTATTCAGTGCGCTCAAGCTGTTATGAATTCTCCAGTACACAACAAAACTGGTCTCCTCTCCAACAACAGGTGGAATAGGGCCATTCGCAGGAAAATACTGAGAAGAGTGTGTTACCCGTTGCGAAAATTGCGGGTTGCCTGTAAGCGACAACTCCTGTTGAGCTGTTTGACGCAACTCACCTCTCTTTTCTAAAGAGGCGCGCGCCTCTACCTCAATCAGAAAATCTTTTCTCTGGTCTGACGCAAGCCGTTCAAAATCCCGTACAGAGAATGAGAGGATTGCCCTCACCTCTTGTTGCTGCGGCAGAACACGGAACGTGTTCATAGTGAGGTAGCCCCACGAAATCTCATTGTTGTTCTTCTGGGATCCATACCCACCTGTTGCGGTCTGAATATCAACGAATTCTTCAGGGAGAACCGCGCTCACAACAACATTACTCATATCTACATCTCCCTTATTTTTTACAATAATATCTAAAACAACCTCAGAACCTGATTTTACATTTTTACTATTACCTCTTTTGGCAACCTCTACCAAGAGTGGTGAGCTTGTAACACGTACTGCCTGCTGTGTTGCAAACAACGGCAGAAAGTCAAGACCTCTATAGTGCCCAACTTCCACAGTAAGGGAAAAACTATTGGAATCACCTTTCCACGTTCCAGTAAAATTCAAATCCTTCTTTTCTCCTCGTTTTACATCGTCAAGTCGCCACGCCAACTCTCTATCAAAGTCAGGCATAGAGTGTTCTATCTCAAACTCTTCAGGTGCAATAATCCGTGCGTATAAAGACGCCTTGTCAAGTGAGGAACGAGGTGTGATACGAATCACGCCCTCTAACTTTTCTTGAATATACACTTCTTTAGGAATATCAATCTCCACCTCTGCATCCAGAGAACCAATAATGATATTCTCCGATTCCTTCGTTGAGTACCGAACATTAATGTCTTGAGGTGAATAATCAGCTCGTGCCTCCACCTTGACAGTCTTGTCGGTAGAGATAGCAGAGATGTTTGTGGCAATACGATGCTCCCTACCCGGATGCAAAGAATCAATGGTTGCGCTTTTGAGACGCATACCATCATCGAAGACTAACTCTTCTGGTAGATGGATGGCAATACGGATGTCTTCAATAACAGATGTTGATCCATTATAGAGAGCAACCTCTATAGGAGTAGTACTCCCTCCCTCAATGCTTGCGGGTGCATCAATGATCAAATGAATATCGTCACGGATAAAATCACCCCGAGAAAAATAAGTGAATACAATCGCACCTGTCAATAACACAAACGCAAGGAGCGCTGCTTGCCACATTTTCAGTACAGGAAATTTGTGTTTCGTAGTAGGTTTATCCATATATATGTTCTCTGACTGTCAAGCCAAAAAAATGAATTGGTGTATTAAAATGACGTTGGAGCGTTTGCTGCAGAGAGGCATCAATATCGTACCCAGGGCGGTCATTGAACGAAGAGACTATGCTATCATCTCCTACCCCCATTATACCAAGAAGTCTGTTCAACCATTGCTTTTCAGCATTCCACAACACCTCTTCTGTTTGATTCGTGCTACACTCTTCTACAATCCCTGCAACATCGTGTAGCGATGACACCAACAAATCCCACATACTCTCGTCTCGTTCATTGTCGTAGAGCAAGGTATTGCATAGTAGCAAAAAAGAGTAAAGATAGCCATACCCATACATTGTGCGCCCTATATCAGGAAACAAAGAAATAGCAGACACACTACGCACAAAAGGAATATGTTTTCCCAAGATAAACACAATCCGCACCACTCCGAAATGATGGAGAAAGTGAGCTTGCTTGGTGGTAATTTTTTTTCCGCCACGGACTATCATCTGCATTTTACCAAATTCTCGAGTAAAAAAAGATACCTTCATGTCGTGTTCGCCGTAATCGTGCATATTCAATACAATAGCGTCTGTTCCGTACATACCACCTATACAAATGGAGCAATAGAAAACATCACAACATCTTTATCGTTCACAGGAACCTCAACTTTTACCTCATTATGAAGGTGCGACACCCCTTCTTCTAAGGTACGTGCTCCTGTCTCGCTCGCTATTCTCTCCTTATCTCCATCAAAAATATCAGCCACCTGTTGTGGTACGCGGTAGTAAATAGCAATATCGTCAGACGCATGCAATCCAAGTGTTTTGCGAGCTTCCTGTATTCTGCGAATACATTCGCGTATCATGCCTTCGTGTTTCAGTTCGGGGGTAAGACGAATATCAAGTCCAACATCGTGCTCTTCGTCGTACTTCCAAGAGCCGTTATGATATTTTTCCTTGACAATTGACTCAACATTGACCTCTTCTCTGAGAAGATTGGAAAACGCAGACGATACGTGGCGCGGTAGAATAACCGCAGACAGAGGTTGACGTACCCGTATCTTATGCTCTGCCCGTACCCTCAACACTGCCTGGGCGTACAGCCGTATAGAGTGCATAGAAGAAAGAATGGTCTTGTCCTGTTTTGTCATCTCCTTTCGTATCTTCCACTCCTCCCAATGAACGCTCTGTTTCTGCGTATTGTGGATTGATTGCCACACCTCTTCTGCAATAAATGGAGTGAAAGGAGCGAGTAATTGAGCAGTCTCACTCAACACCCACAACGCAACACGCGCTCGTTTCCTCAGCTCTTGAGACGAAGAGGGGCGCTGAAACGCGTTGCGCGATCTCCTGATATACCAACGAGAGAGGTCGTTCACAATAAAATCTTCCAAAGTGCGAGCCGCGTTCATAACATCGTACTCGTCTAAAAATGTTGCAACAGAAAGAGCAACCTCTCCAAGGCGAATGAGAATCCAGCGCTCCAGAACACTGTCTGCTCGCGGAGCACGGCTCGGCACTGTCTCGTTCGGAGCATAGGTGCGCACGAACAGGAACGAGTTATAAAACAGTGCAATGCTCGTCCGTTGCGCCTGCGCCACGTCTTTTTCAGTAAATCGTTTCACGTCCCCAGGGTTGTTCACGGTGAAAAAATACCAACGAACAGCGTCCATCCCATACTTATCTGCCAACAATATCGGGTCAACGATATTACCCTTGCTCTTTGACATCTTCTTTCCTTTGCTATCCAGCACATGACCCAACGAGATGCCATTCCGAAATGGAGGGGTTGTAACGTTCGGAGACTGAACCATTGTACTCACAGCAAGAAGCGTATAAAACCACCCGCGTGTTTGATCTACTGCCTCGCTAATGTAGTCAGCAGGAAATACCTCACCCTTTTCTATCTGCTGTTTTCGCTGAAAGGGGTAGTGTGTACTTGCGTACGGCATCGCACCAGAATCAAACCATACATCTGCTAAGTAAGGTTCTCTCCTCATCACTCCTGTGTCGCATTTTTTACACGAGAATGTAATGTCGTCTATGTAGGGTCGGTGAAAATCAAGGTCGCCTTTATCATTGATTGGAAACTGAGCGTACGAACAAACTTTATACGCACCAGGGGATAATTTTAATGCATCAAGTCGTGTAATAGTTTCATCTACCGTCCATCCTTGTATCGCCTTTTCTAATAAAAAGAGAGGGTCTCCATGACTTACAAGAGCAATCTTTTTCCCACTGTATTTTTTTTCTAAATCTTGTATAAAGCGAACCACTCGTTTCTGTACCTGCGTAAATGTTTCAGCACCCTTTGGAGCGTCAACGAACATCTTTCGTAGATCCGGGTACTCCTCGTCTAATAAACGTACAGATTTTCCCTCCCACACGCCGTGTCGTGTTTCTGCTAATCGCTTGTCAACAATAACCTCTACACCCCCGAGTTGTTTCGAAATAATATCTGCTGTCTGCCGTGTTCGCAAAAATGGTGATGTAAAAATAATATCAATACCTCCCTTTTTTTGAATATCCTCTGCTGTTTTTTGAACAACCTTACTACCTCTTGGCAACAAATCATACTCTACTGATTCAGGATAGTCGCCAGCAAACAGCCCTTTTGAATTTTTTGCAGTCTCTCCATGCCGCACAAGGATATACGAGTTGCGCCCCTTTGTCGCTTCTGCAATATCTTTTCGCGAACCCAGTACAGAAAGGGCATCGCACTCTTGCGCGTCACAACGCCAAATAGGGAGGGGAGTCCCCCAGTAGCGGGAACGGGACAGTGCCCAGTCCTTTACATCAACAAGCCACTCTCCAAATCGCCCATTCTTGATGTGCTGAGGAACCCAATTGATTGCGTTGTTTGCTTCAATCAAATCGTCTTTCAACGCGCTCATCCGTAAAAACCACGAGTGTCGTGCGTAATAAATGAGCGGAAGAGAACAACGCCAACAGAACGGGTACGAGTGTTTATAGCGTTCCTTTTTATAGAGCAGTGAACGTTTTTTCAACGCATCAATGATAAGCGAATCCGACTCCTTAGCGTTCTTTCCTTTCCAACCCTTCACAAGGTTATTGAACGCACCGTCAAGATTAACAGTATGAACAACAGGAAGACCGTGCTTGAGAGCCAATTGATAGTCGTCATCTCCGTACGGAGGAGCAATATGAACAACACCTGTGCCCTCACCTGTTGTAACAAAATCTGCTCCATACACACAAAACGCTTCGTCTGTATCGCTGTGCTCACGCAAGGCATCAAACGGTGGGTCGTATCGTAACCCAACAAGATCTTTCCCTGAAATGGTTCGTATTTTTTTGAACGAATCTCCCAAAACACTCACTTGCTCCTCTGCAATAATAAAGTGTTCGTTCTCCTGTTCTACCACTGCGTACGGTATCTTTTCACCAACCGCAAGCGCAATGTTGGCGGGGAGTGTCCAGGGCGTTGTAGTCCAAACCAAAATACTCGTTCCTTCTGGAATAGTGTCGGATTGAGTGTTGTGGACACGAAACCGCACAAAAACACTCTGGTCAACAACATCTTCATACCCTTGCGCCACTTCGTGCGAGGAAAGCGAGGTGCCGCATCTGGTACAAAACGGAGAAACGCGATACCCCTCATAGAGTATGTCTTTTTTAAACGCTTGGGACAAAACCCAAAACAACGACTCCATATAGAGCGGGTCGTAGGTAGTGTATGGATCACTCACATCAACCCAATAACCCATTCGCTCGGTCAAATGTTCCCACTCCTGCCGATACCTCCACACAGAATCGCGACATCGCTGGTTAAACTTCGCAATACCGTACTCTTCAATATCTTTTTTGTTCTTAAAACCCAACTCTTTTTCAACCTGTATCTCAACAGGCAGACCGTGCGTATCCCATCCTGCTCGCCTCTCAACACGGTACCCCCGCATCGTCTTATAGCGGCACATAACGTCCTTGAACGACCGTGCCAAAATATGATGCAATCCAGGCATCCCATTCGCTGTTGGCGGTCCTTCGTAGAAAACAAACCGCTTGTTTTTCGGACGCAACAAAACACTCTTTTCAAATGCTTTTATTGCTCTCCATCGTTTTATAACTTGTTCTTCCAGAGGTGCAAACTCCATACTTCTCCTGCATTACTTCTCCTACATTGAATCAGGGTGGGATATACCCATTAAGTCAAGTGTGCTTTGCAGTACAACACCCGTTGTTGCAACCAGCGCCAAACGCGCTTTGTGAACCGTACCATCCTCTATCACGCGACAATCCCGATAGAATTGGTTGAACTGACGGGCAACCTCCAACACAAAAGAGCTCAAAAGATGAACCTGATAGTGTTGCGCAACCTCTTCTACAACATCAGGGGTGCGAACAATGCTACGCAACAACCGCATCTCTTGCTCTGTGTGGAGCTCGTCCAGCGCGGATGGCTCAGGGCGCTCACCGCACTCTTCTGCTTTTTTTACAATACTACAAATCCGTGCGTTCGTATATTGAATATAATAAACAGGGTTCTTGTTGGTTGTCTGGGTTGCAAGATCTAAATCAAACTCCATCTGCGAATTGAGGGATTTTGTAAGGTAAAAGTACCGCGCAACATCAACTCCAACCGCGTCTATCATGTCAGACATCGTAATAATCGTGCCTTTTCGCTTTGATAACTTTTCACCGTTTTTGAGACGCACCAACTGGGCGATGAGGATATGGAATTGGAATGGAGAAATATCTTCCCCATACACCTCTTGCACTGCTGCACTCAATCTTGGTTTATGCCCTTGATGGTCTGCGCCCCAGATGTCTATAAGGGTCGTAAACCCTCGCTTGAGCTTATCAACGTGATACGCAATGTCTGCCAGAAAATACGTGTTTTCACCATTGGAACGAACCAAAACATTATCTTGGCTCAAGCCCAGCTCTTTTGTTCTCAGCCACAGTGCTCCTTCGCTCTCATACACCAAATCTCCCATCGTGCCAGAGTCAAACATCTCATCATCCTCTGTCATCTGCTCTTCACTCACCTGAACCCTGCTCTTCAAAAGATCAATTACCTCGCGTATTGCTCTTCCATTGTTTTCATACAAATCCTCTTCTTCTTTCCATACATCAAACGCAATACCTGCTTTTTGTTCTAAAAATGCAGCAATATCTTTTTGAATTGCACCTGCCATCACATAACCCGCTTCTGCGTACGACTTACACCGTTCTATCTCGTCACGGTGCTGCGCTATTTTTGTATCCAAATACTCCCCTTTGTACGACTCGCCTTCTCCTTGTACTGTTTTGCCCAGCTCTTGTATCTGCACGCTGTGCTGTGCGTTGTTGATGTAGTACTCGCGCGTAACATCGTACCCTGATGCAGATAATACCCGCCCCAGCACATCGCCATAGAACGCGGTACGGGCGTGCCCAACGTGCAACTCGCCCGTTGGATTCACTGACACAAACTCAAGGTTCAATTTCTCACCCTTGCCCACCTGCACAAAACGCGGAGAGGTATTTTTGAACGTATCGTGCGCTTGACGGATGAGCGCTGACGGTGCAAGATAAAAATTAATATACCCTGGTGCTACTGCCTCGCAACGAGAACAATACGAGGAAAACGCCTCGTTTTCTTGCAAGAGAGCACAGAGCTGTTGAGCGACCTCAAGAGCGGTCGCGTTGCTATACTGTGCCAATTCCATAATAGGCAACGAGTAATCGCCGTGATCCAGCCGAGACGAGTGCTTCATTGTATAAAAAGTCCGCTCACGGACAACCTTTCCGATAGCATCAGTGTCCTTATCCAGCGATTCGTTGTGGACAAAAAGCCCCTCCTTGTGAGCGTTCTTAATGCTTTCCCATAGTAAATCGTGCAGTTCCTCGCGGATAGTTTTTGTAGGCATAGGTACATTTTACCACAAAAAGAACGAGTATGAAAACGTATATAACAAACAAAAACGCGTCTTTCAACTACACCATTAGCGAGAAATACGAAGCAGGAATAGTCCTGAGAGGATTTGAAGTAAAAGCAGTAAAAACAGGGAGGGCGACTATACAAGGATCTCATATTACCGTAGAACACAACGAGGTATTTCTTGTTGGAGCAACGATCGCGCCATACCAACCAGCCAACACACCGTCAGACTACGACCCGCAAAGAAAACGGAAATTGCTCCTCACAAAGCAAGAAATACAGACCTTGCTTGGAAAAAAAACACAGGCAGGATTGACAATTGTGCCTCTTAAGATTTATAATAAAAACAATACTATCAAACTTGAAATTGCCCTTGCGCGCGGAAAGAAAAAGCACGACAAGCGCGAGCACATCAAGAAACGAGACACAGACCGAGAGTTAAGAAGAGTGCACGCACAATAGTATTATAGTAGAGGGGGCGTACGCTTCGATCAGTTACCCCTTTCAAAAATTGCAGGCTCGTGTGTCGGCACGATAAAAACCGAAAATAAATAAGAGTAAACTTATTTGAGCGGGTCAAAGTTGCTTTTAGCAACCTAACTCCTGCACCTGTTTACGCCTAAACCCGTAAACCATCGCTTTGTGTGACACCTGATAGCACGATAGCGGTGACACACCACACCATCAGGTTCGCGTATATCCCCTCTCCAGGATATACGTTCAAAAACGGAGATTGGGCTTATGGTATTTTGACCATTTTTAGTCATACGCCTGAAAATATAAATGGTCTATGCATGTAGACATTTTTGGAAGATAATTGAGACGGGAGTTCAATCTCCCCGCCTCCACACATCATTAACTACTTCGTTGTCAAGAATACGACACAGGAAAAAACCACAAGAAATAAGCGTCAGACGACCCCCTGCCAATCATCAAATTCGCGTAAAAGAAATACGGCTCATTGATGAAAACGGGGTCAATAAGGGTATTGTCGCAACAGAATCCGCTATCAGACAAGCGATTGATGTGGGAATGGATCTTGTCGCTATTGCTCCATCTGCCACCCCTCCAGTTGCACGAATCGTAGATTTGGGGAAGTATATGTACGAACTGGAGAAAAAAGAACGAGACACCAAGAAAAAACAGAAGGACAACAACGTGGTAAAGGGAATACGAATATCCATGCGTATGTCTTCTCACGACCTTGAGATACAGGCGCAAAAATTGGATGGATTCTTACAAAAAGGCAATAAAGTGCGAGTTGAACTTATGATGCGTGGACGAGAAAAAGCACTCAGAGATTTGGCAGACGAACGGATAAAAACCTTTCTCTCTCTTATCCAAGAACCGCACAAGATAGAGCAAGAACCGCAAAGACAACCGCGTGGACTCTTCCTCGTCATCAGCAAAACATAACGACCACTATGGCGCGCAAAAAACTCAAAACAAGAAAATCTGTAACCAAACGTTTCAAGATAACTGCAACAGGCAAAATACTCCACCGTCCTCAGTCGCAAAGCCATTTTAATGCCAAGCAGTCAGGCAACACCAAGCGGCGAAAGCGACGACTTGTTCCTGTTGCAAAAAGCGACGCAAAAGCACTAAGGCGTCTTATTCCTTACCTATAACCACTATGCCCAGAGTAAAACGAGGTTCTACGCGATCCCAGAAAAGAAAAAAAGTTTTAATACACACAAAAGGATTCAAATGGAGACGAAAAAACGTCTACCGTATTGCGATAGACGCAATGCGACACGCACTTATGCGCTCGTACGTAGGACGAAAAGAAAAAAAGCGAACCCGCCGTGCGTTGTGGCAGACCAACATCAACGCAGCTGTACGAAACGAGGGAATGAATTATAGTACATTTATATATAAATTGAAACAAAACAACATAGAAATAGACAGAAAGATATTAGCACAGATTGCAAAAGAACAACCCCAAACCTTCAAAGAAATTGTAGAAAAAGTGAAGTAAACGTGATACTACTCAAACCCCTTCCTTGATTTTGCTACCACGCTTAAACGCGGAAATAACTACTATATACAACAATACACTGCACAACGCAGTGTATTGTTTTTTTACAATAGCGCCACAACCGCCCATACCCACCCCTCAACCTTATTTCAAAAAATCATCTTTTGTATAATCATCAACAGCAGGCGAGTTTCTCACTCCCTCCTGTAAACGAGATACCAGGTCCTTACTCGCATCATCGCAGTACCCAGTCGCTCTATTAATAACATTATTTACAGGCAATGGTCTTACGTCATTACAATCAAAACACGTCTCTTTACTGAGAGAGCATTTACCACTATTCAATTCGCTTCTATATGCATCAGGACTAACAATCACCACAGAATTTGCGTTATAAAACAGAGTTGTCTCCGCGTGTTCCACTTTTTTATCTATCTGCGATGTCGCCATAACACATAGCGCCATCTTACTCTTCCTCCCTATCACAAAGTATCTATGATGCTTATTCGTATCGTACTCATCCCACAAAAATACACTGCCAATTTTTATGACATTCTTTGCTGTCTTGCCTATAGAATAGTTATTCGAATACCCCCCATGCTGCTTGCCTTTGATGATATAGAGACCTTACTTCATCCAAGTCCTCTTCTTGAACATCTCCCAACAAATCGTTTTCACCACTTTTTGTTGTGCTAATAAGCTCTTGTATTTTTATATCCTCCCATGTTTGACTGTCATCAAACTTTGCCCCTTCGGGATACTTGTGTGTCTCTTGCCACAACCTATCGTCAGATGTATCATCGGTAAGAAATGTATGGAACGCGTCCCATACTGCTCGTAAAGCGGCTATATCTGATTGCGACAACACCTTATCATCAACCTTCTTTTTTGAGGATATACGAATTGACTGAGACGCACCATCTCTTTTCTGAGCACTATCATCATAGTGTATATCCAAAAAATCTTTTGCGTATTTTATATTACTCACATCCACTTCTCCTTCCCTGTCTAACGCTATGGTCTCAATCAAGTCAATGGTATCTCTCGCAACAGGACCATACTGCTTTGCTTTATAAGAATCTCCAGTGATAGTGCGAATGGTTGACTCACGAAGATGTTTTTTATCCGCAAAGTATATAAGTTTTAGGGCATTTGTTTTACGCAATACTTTTCCTTCTTTCTCAGCTTGTATCGCAAAAAAGTTCAGCGCCTGAACTTTTTTTTGGTAATTGGACATATACGATAGTAAAAACTAATAGTTAGTGACTTGTTGTATAATATAATACCACCTGCTATAAAACTTGTCATTTTTTGTAGCATTGCAGCCAATTCTTACACTCGCACATAAAAGAAATGTTTGTCAAACATTTTGGTATAGTCTTTGTACAAAGGTTAATACATTCATACTGAGTTGTCACCTCAACGCCTCAATACCAGGGAGGGTTCCGTCTGCTAAGTATTCCAGCATTGCACCACCGCCTGTTGAGATGTGATCTACTGCGCCTCTTGCCTTTGCCATATCAAGCGCAAAAATTGACTCGCCACCCCCAACAGTTATCTCTGCGTTGGATCTCCGAAATGAGTCAATCACCCGCAGGGTTCCAAAATCAAAATCATCGTCTTCAATGTACCCTAATGGCCCATTGAAAAACACGGTTTTTGCGTTGATGATGTGTGTTGCGAATACATCTACGGTCTGTGGTCCAATATCCAGTATCATATCACTGCCCTGTATCTCGTCTATCATCTTGATGGTCTTGCCCCCTTTCCCCTCCATATCAGGAGATACGACAAAATCAACGGGGAGGATAATCTTTTCCCGCGGCACCCTCATTGACGCAAGGTAGTTTTGTACCTCTGCGTCTTCGGTGATAACGCTCTTTCCAACATCAATGCCGTGCGACACCAGTATCTCGTTTGCCAAAACACCTCCAAAGCAAAAATGAGAAACAGCACCTTGCAACGCCTCAATCATACGAATCTTGGAACGGGCTTTTGCTCCTCCCATAATGAAAACAACGGGTTTGCGATGTGAGTGGCGCAACGAACTCAACGCATCAATCTCTCGCTGAAACAGCAACCCTGCGTACGACTCCATACGTTTGGGTAGTGCAACAACAGAGGTGTGTTTCCTGTGCGACACTGCAAAAGCATCGTTAACAAACACATCACCCAGTGCTGCCAACTCAACAGCCAACTCACCTGAATTCTTTTCTTCGCGCTCATCAAAACGAATATTCTCAAGAACCGCAATGCCTCCCTGCTTCATCCCCGACATACCTTTCTTTGCATCGTCCGTTGTGCGAAAGAACGATACTGGAGCATCCAATAACGTGCTCAAATGGGTTGCTATTGGTTCAAGAGAGAGCGAGCTATCAACGCCTTCTGGTCTGCCCCGATGGCTCACAATGAGTACAGTGCCACCATTCTCAACGATGTACTCTATGGTTGGAATACACGCAACAATACGAAAATCCTCTTTGATACTACCGTTTGCAACAGGCACATTAAAATCTGTACGGAGTATAATTTTTTTTCCTTGTATCTCTTTATTACGAATGTACTTCATAGTAATTCTTGTTGAATAGTAGCGTACATCGCGATAAACTCCTTTGCATCCTCCTTTACGCTTGCGCCACCAACCAGTAATCCTCGCATCCCTGTATTTTTCAGCAGAACAACCGCGTTGTTTGAGTCTGTACTTCCGCCATACAAAATGGGGATTGCTATACCTGCCTGCCCATACAGTGTATGGAGTGTTTTTTGAATAAAAATACGAACCGTCAAAATATCGTCTGGGTCAGCACTCTGTCCTGTGCCGATTGCCCACACGGGTTCGTATGCAATAATGACTCGCTTTGCCTGCCGTTCATTGACACCTGCGAGCGCGTCTGTAATTTGACGTTTTATCATTGGGTCAACCATTACAGTGCCGTTATCTGCCTTTCGAGTGTGCTCACCAACCGCAATAATGGGTCTCATCCCTTCTTGCAGTAGTGCGAGCACTTTTTTGTTGACCATTCCGTTTGTTTCCCCCATTGCCCTCCGTTCTGAATGACCAACAATACAATACGAACACCCCATACTTTTGAGCATCCGCGAAGACACCTCACCTGTGTACGCACCTGCATCCTCGTAAAAACAGTTCTGCGCCCCCACATCCACATCTTTACTGACATCGCTCACAATCGACACATAAGGAAAAGGAGGACATATAACCACATTTATCCGCGAATCAAAGATTGTGTCCTGTGCTCCGCCACCAATGCCATGCACAGTTTTTTGCGCTAATGACTCTGCTTGCTTATACGTGGTTGGGTTCATTTTCCAGTTCGCAACCAAGTATAGTGTGTTGTTTTTGTGTTGTGCCATATTATCTCCGCACCTTACGAACGCCGTTTAGTATTGTGTCTGTTACTTTCTCTCGCAACGACTTGTTCTTATGAAATTTATAAAGAAGAAAGGCTATACCAAGAACGACAAGGGCAAAAACAATGTACGAAATATACTGAGTGTACTCTACTGATCGTTCCCATTGCTCTCCTAAGTACCACCCGATAAAAACGAACAAGAATACCGATACAAATGAGCCCAGGAATGTGAAAACACCAAATAACGCAACGTTCATCCTTGAAGCACCAGCTATAAATGGCAGAATGCCGCGAACGCCTGGCACAAATCTACCGAAAAACACAATAGTCGCTCCGTGCTTCTCAAACATCTCGTACCCGCGGCGCAACTCTTTCTCGCGAATAAAACAGTACTTCCCGTATCGTGTTAAAAATGGAGTGCCCCAGTATCGCGCAACGCCATACGACATCAAGTTGCCAAGGGTTGTGGCGCCACTCCCGATAAAAACAATGAGCCAAAACGACATTGCGCCAGAAAAAGCAAGGAATCCTGCAAAGGGTAACATCACCTCTTCTATAGGCAGTGGAAGGACAGTTCCTTCCAAAAACATTCCGAAAAAAATACCTTCATACCCGCCCCGTTCTACGATATTGATACAAAAATCTACAACGCCTTGCAACATAACTACCATTAGTATATCACACAAAAAGACAGAGTGTATGATAGTGTTGTGCATTCCCTTTTGAAGCGCGACAGAGAAGAACAGGGATTTGTTACGAAAAGGATTTTTACCTTTTTGTGCCTACAATGCCACCGCTGTACATACCATTATCTATAATAAATGAGATGGGGTATAAAAAAGGTAAGAATCCTTTTCTTTGAGTATGTGGCACTTCAAGAAAGAATGTACCTATATGCTTTGAATTGTACTACACAATCTCTCCTACTCTTCTTCTAAATAAATAACTCTCCGTATGATTTGAACTGGGTCGTTATCCCTATAGGTTGCCAAAAATGGTATGGTGTTCCACCCATTATCTAATAGATAGTCGTGCGAAAACGAACCATCAGAAATATCCACCGCACTCCCATCAATGGTAAGAGTATCAACCTGTTGCACAGTCCCTGTCAACGTTATGGCTTTGTCAGCACTCACGCTGTGGAGCTCTACAGGATGAGTAATTTTCACTTGGGGCGAACGGGTAATAATTGATTGGTTGTAGTACACATACACCAGGGATACAAGCACCACAATAATACCCATAGCAACAAGGTGCCGAACGGTAATAATCGGTCGTGAACGAAAAACGCGGATCCTTTTTTTGACACGATTGTTTTCTAAAAATGTACTCCTCTTTCTATGAATAAACGCGTTTTGCAAAGCCGCCTCATCGCCACCTGTTGCTTGCGCCCAAAACCTCAAAAACCCCTTGGTATAAACAGGTGGGGGTAATTTTTCATACTCCTCTTTTTCAAGGTGCTTCAAATAGTGGATTGGTATTCTCGTAAGACGAGATAATTCTTCAAAGGAAAGGTTCGCGTTTTTACGAAGCGCACGAAGTTGAGTTCCTAACTGTTTCATCCTGGTGGATTGTGGTTATGGGTACTATTGTGCTGTGATGATTGCGGATGAGACAATGGATCGTCACCATTCTCTTCGCCACCCTGCTGGGATTGCGGCGCTGCATCGGAAGGTATGGGTTGTGCAAGGTGCGATTCGGTCTGACGTACTCCATCCACAGGTTCTGACGGCGCCACAGGTCCTCCGTATTGCTCTTCTTCTGACAGGGCGTACACTTCTCTGGGACGGGCTCCATCTGCAGGACCAATAACATTATTCTCTTCCAAGAGGTCAAGGAGCCGCGCTGCACGTGCGTACCCAACGCGCAAACGACGTTGGAGCAGTGAAGCAGATGCCTTTTTGCTCGCAATAACAATATCCTTTGCCTCATTGTATAGTGTATCCTCTTGGCTTGGGTCGCCTGCACCACTGCTTGAGGAAACAGAGTCAAAATCAACAGCACTCAGCGAAGATGGGTCGCTTGCTTTTTGTTCCCCTGCAAAATCCTTCATATCACTCTCTTTGGCAGACGATTGGCTCCTGATAAAGTCAGCAACTTTCTTGACTTCAGAGTCTTGGACAAATGCTCCTTGTATACGAATAGGGGTTGAGGATTGGGGAGGTATAAAGAGCATATCACCTTTCCCAAGCAATTTTTCGGCTCCTGGCGCGTCAAGGATTGTCCGCGAATCAATCTGAGACGCAACAGAAAAAGACATCCGTGAAGGGAGGTTTGCTTTAATAGTGCCAGTAATAACTTCTACAGAAGGTCGCTGTGTCGCAACAATGAGATGAATACCTGCTGCTCGCGCGAGCTGAGCAATACGAACTACCAGCCCTTCGACTTCTTTTCCCTTCACTGCCATCAAATCCGCAAACTCGTCAATGATAACCACAAGGTATGGCAGAGGACCCTCTTGCTGTATGGCTTCTTTGTTTTTATGGTACGACCCAATATCGCGCGCGCCAACGCGATTGAATATGTCAAACCGCCGCTCCATCTCGGCAACAGCCCACTTCAACGCGTTGATAGCTTTGGAGCTCTCGGTCACAACAGGGGCTAACAGGTGTGGAATGTTTGCGTACACCCCGAACTCAACTCGTTTTGGATCTATTAAAATAAGGCGCAACTGCTGAGGTGTATTTCTATACAACAAACTCATAATCACCGTTGTTACCGCAATAGTCTTACCTGAACCAGTGCTCCCTGCTATCAAAAGATGGGGCATTTTTGTGAGGTCAGAATACACAGGTTTTCCTGAAACATCGCGCCCCAACGCAATCGCTAAATCTCCTGCTTCTTGAAATTCACGTCTCTCTATCAGGGCACGCAACCGCACGAGCGCTGTTGTTTTATTCGGCACCTCAAGCCCAACAAGCGACCTCCCAGGGATCGGTGCCTCAATACGCAACGAGCGTGCTGCCAAAGCCAACGCAACATCATTTGTCAAAGCAGTAATTTTTGATAAACGAATTCCATCTGCAGGCTTGATAGTGTATTGCGTCACTGTTGGTCCTACATTGACCTCGCCCATATCAACGCTAATACCAAATGTCTGAAACGTTTTTTGTATTGCGCGGGCATTCTCCTGAATATTGCCACCTAAAGGTTTTCCCTCTTCTTGCTTTAACAAGTCAAATGGTGGCAAACGAAAACGGGCATCAACGGCTGCAAACGCAGTCTTCTGTACTCCTCGTCCCTCTTGTGTGTCGTGTTGTTTCTCTCTAATCACAACAGGAGAAGTAGATGCAAGCTGCGGTTCTGTAGATTCTCCATCTGTATGATGGTGTGCCTTTTCAAACGGCGTCTCCTCTTCCTCTTGAAAAGCAACATCGCCTTGTTCTTGCGACTCCTTCTTTCTCCATTCTTGCAAAACATGCAACAACGAGATGTTGAACCCAACAATAATGGTGGCTACGAGGAGAGCCATTATCACAAGAAACCCTCCTATTGTTCCTACGATACTGGAAAGCGCAGAGGATAAACCTTCGCCCACAACACCTGCATCAACAGAGATGAACGACAAAAACCCTAAGAACGCGAAGAAGAAACCGATCGACGCAAAAGCAATGCTGTTTGACCGTTCTCCTCCTACTCGTGTTGCAAAGAGCACGCCACACAACAAAACAACAAGAGGAAGACCGTACCGACCGACTCCTATCACAGCATCCAACGAATCACGAATCAGCTCACCAGCCTTTCCACCTTGATTGAAAAAACTAAGGACAACAATCGCGACAATAACAAATAGGGTAAGTGCCAAAATACCCTTCAAAACACTGTGCTGATTCTCTTCCTGTACTACCTCTTCTTCTTTTTCTTTTTTGGTTTTTCTTTTTCTCCTCGGCATATCGTACAAAACAAAAAGGCACACAAACACACTATCATTCACTCTCTACCGTCACTCCTGCCGCCTTGTCGGAACAAAAGACTGCAGAAACGCGCTATCTTCTGGCAAGGAACCAGCGTACACAAAAGAATACTGCGTATGGCTGGTCCTTGTTACTCTGCGTGAAAACCTGTGCCTGCTGGAATTATTTTACCAATAATGACATTCTCTTTCAATCCAGTCAGGTTGTCGCATTTACCCTCAAGCGCTGCACGAATGAGAATACGAGATGTCTCTTGGAACGACGCAGCAGACAAAAACGAGTCAGTACTCAACGCGACTTTTGTGATACCCAACAAAACAGGAACACTCTTTATAGGTTGCTTTTTCGCTTTTTTCAACACCTCGTTCTCGTGCTTCAACTGGGCTGTAGAAATGATCTCGCCAACGCTCAATTGCGAATCCTTTGGGTCAATAATTTTCACCCGTGAGAACATTTGGCGAACAATAATCTCAATGTGCTTATTGTGAATAATCGCTCCATTGGAGTTATAAATTTCCTGTACCTCCATCACGATTTTTTTCTGCACCTCTTGTTTTGGAACCTGCTTATACAGATCTTTCAAATCAACGTGCCCCTCGGTGAGTTGCGAGCCAGCAACCACTTTCTCGCCTTTGCTCACGATTACCACCATATCTTGAGGAACTGCGTACTCTTTGATATCGCTCTTCTTCCCCTTTTTTGTCGTTGCATTCCGTGTTTCATATGAGATACGAACAAGGTACTCGTTGTCTTTTTTCTTAATATCCTTTACCGTACCATTCACATCAGAAATAATTGCCTGCCCTTTTGGAGAACGGGCTTCAAAAATTTCTTCAATTCGCGGAAGCCCTTGCGTCACGTCTTGGGCGCTCGCAACACCCCCTGTATGGAATGTACGCATTGTCAGCTGTGTGCCTGGCTCCCCAATTGATTGAGCAGCAACCACCCCAACCGCAGCACCCTTCTTAACAGGTTCTCCGTTCGCCAGATCCAAACCATAGCAACGTGCGCACAGTCGTTCATCCATACACGACAACGGACTGAAAATAAAAAGTGCCTGAATGCTTGTATCCTTACCGATGATTTTTGCTTGTTCGCTCCCAATATGGCTATTGCGCTTCACGATGACTTTGCGACCCTTACCTTTAATATCCTTGACCGCCACCCGTCCATACACCTGTTCCTCAAAATCCTGACCCACGTTTTCACTATCAGCACGCAAGACCTCTGCACCATCCTTATCAGCGCACACATCGTTGTGTATGATAAGATCTTGCGCTACATCAACAAGCCTTCGCGTCAAATACCCTGCCTTTGCAGTACGCAGCGCCGTGTCTGTTGCCCCTTTTCGTGCGGCGTGCGTCGAAAGAAAGTACTCCAACGTTGTAAGACCCTCTTTATAGCTCGAGGTAACAGGAATTTCCATCGTCTGCCCTGAGGGGTTGATAACAGAACCCTTCATACCCATCATCTGCACCAGCTGTGTCTTTGAGCCACGCGCACCAGAGGAAACAATCATAGTTACTGATCCATGGTCATCAAGGTATGACGAGAGTTTTTCCTCAATCTCTTGTTTGGTGCGATGCCACACCTCAATAATTTTATCGCTACGCTCCTTTGCGCTTAATAACCCTTCCTCAAACTGTTCTCGAATCGCACCCACCTCAGCAGACGCAGAATCAATAATATCGGATTTTTCGTTTGGAATAGTCAAGTCGTCCATTGCCCACGTTATGCCTGAGATTGTTGAGTAGTAAAATCCTAAATTTTTAACTTTATCCAACACATCAGTAGTCACATCCATGCCATATAAACTAAAAATATCAGATGTAACTCGCTTCATAGCGCCTGCGGCAAGTTCTTCGTTCACAAATGGAAAGTCTTCAGGGAGTATCTCATTGAATAGGATACGGCCTGCGGTTGTTTTCACAAAACGCTCACCTTCTTGTGCGTATTTTTCTAACCGTGCATTGCCTGCTACCCGTACTTGTATCTCTGCTTGTATCGCAATGAGACCTGCATCAAAGGCAAAAATTGCGTCATTCAAGGATGCAAACGATTTTCCTGTTCCTTCTGCATCTTTTTTGATCTTACTCATCCAGAAACATCCCAATACAATATCTTTTGTTGGGTTCACGATTGGCGTACCTGTTGCAGGCTTAATAAGGTTCTTTGACGAGAGCATCAGGGTTCGCGCCTCCTCTTGCGCCTCTTCAGATAACGGAAGGTGTACTGCCATCTGGTCTCCATCAAAGTCAGCGTTATACGCTGCACACACAAGCGGATGAAGCTGTATTGCATTACCTTCAATAAGGATAGGTTGGAACGCCTGTATTCCAAGGCGGTGGAGCGTTGGTGCGCGATTCAGAAGCACATACTTATCTGCTATCACCTCTTCAAGAATAGCCCACACTTCGGGCGGTGCCTCGTCAATCAAACGGTTTGCTGCGCGAACATTGAACGCAAGTTCTCGTTCAATGATTTGGTTGATAACAAAAGGACGGAAAAGTTCAAGCGCCATCTTCTTTGGAAGACCACACTGCGAAAACAAAAGATCAGGACCCACGACAATAACAGAACGACCAGAATAATCTACTCGCTTACCAAGCAGGTTCTGACGAAATCTCCCCTGTTTCCCTTTCAACATATCTGCTATCGATTTGAGGGTTCGCTTCCCGCCTGATGACGCAGCGGTGAGCGTCTGACCGCTACGCGCAGAGTTGTCAATCAGCGCATCAACTGCTTCTTGTAACATCCTTTTCTCATTACGAGTGATAACCTCTGGAGCATTGAGTTCTAACAACCGCTTCAACCTATTGTTTCTATTGATAACTCGCCTATATAAATCATTGAGATCGCTTGATGCATACCTTCCACCATCAAGCTGAACCATTGGTCGCAACTCAGGCGGTATCATTGGGAGATGAACCAAAAACATCCATTCAGGACGAACGCCTGCCCGCTTCATTCTCTCCAAAAGGATAAGCCGCTTCTGTGCCTTATCTTTTTCCAACTTCTTGGCTGACTTCAACTCTTCTTGTATCTCTGCGATCTTCCCATCAAAATCTAATTCTTCAAATATCTTTCTTACAGGTGCTGCACCAGTAGATGCTTGGAATATTTCGCCGTACTTCAAGCTCATATCGTAGTAATCCGACTCATTCAAGATAGCAAGCACCTTCAATTCTTTGAGCCGTGTCAGTTCTGTATCCCTCGCCCTTTTTAGCTCGTCCCGAATCTCCAAATCTTTCTCTGTCTTAGACTTCTTTTTGTACTCTTCTTGGACCCGTTGTATAACGTCCTCTCGCTGTTCATCATCGACCGTAACAACAATGTAATGGTTGTAGTAAATAACTTTTTCCAGTTTGTTCAAAGGAACATTGAGAATAAGCCCCATAGCGCTTGAGATGCCGCGCAAAAACCAAATATGCGCAACAGGAACTGCTAACTCAATGTGCCCCATTCTTTCGCGCCGAACGCTGGAACGGGTAACCTCAACACCACACCTATCGCACACAACACCCTTGTAGCGAATCCGCCTATACTTCCCGCAGTAGCACTCGTAGTCTTTTTCAGGCCCAAATATCCGCTCGTCAAAAAGCCCGTCCCGCTCTGGTTTTTGGGTACGATAATTGATTGTCTCTGGTTTGATGACCTCACCGTGCGACCACTCAAGAATATCGTCTGGTGACGCAATTTTTAGTTTTATGGATTTAAAATTGGATACTTTTGCCATATTAATCTTCTTTAGTTTCCTCTATTTCTACATTGAGCCCAAGACCTTTAATTTCGTTCACAAGCACGTTGAACGATTCGGGGATATTCGGTTTTTTTATCTCTTCCCCTTTAATGATTGATTCGTATGCACTGGAGCGACCAAGCACATCGTCTGATTTAATCGTCAGAATTTCCTGTAAATTGTGTGCTGCCCCATACCCTTCCAGAGCCCACACCTCCATTTCTCCAAATCGCTGCCCTCCGAACTGCGCCTTTCCACCAAGTGGTTGCTGGGTAATAAGAGAATAAGGACCGATAGAACGCATATGTATTTTATCCTCAACCATATGCACTAACTTCATAATATACATATACCCAACAGTAACGGGTTGATGGAACGGTTCCCCTGTTTGACCATCTCGCAACGTAATCTTTCCATCTTCAGGCAGACCTGCTCGCACCAGCTCGCTTTTAATATCTGCCTCTGTTGCACCAGAAAACGCAGGAGTAATCGCCCTGTAGCCAAGCGTACCAGCAGCCCATCCCAAATGAACCTCCAAGATTTGACCGATATTCATACGGCTCGGTACGCCAAGAGGATTCAGGATAATATCAACAGGCGTTCCATCAGGAGCAAACGGCATCTCTTCCTCGGGTAATACCCGCGAAATAACTCCTTTGTTTCCATGTCGTCCTGCCAACTTATCCCCTGCCTCAATTTTGCGCAACTCCGCGATTTCAACCTGTATCTTTTTGATAACTCCTGTTGGTAGCTTCTCGCCATTATCACGAGAAAATACCGTGATACCAACAACTCTCCCTCGTTTCCCGTGCGGCATCCGTAACGATGTGTCTTTCACGTCTCGTGCCTTTTCACCGAAAATAGCACGCAGCAGTCGTTCTTCGCTTGTCAAATCTGCCTCGCCCTTTGGTGAAATTTTCCCAACCAAGATGTCGCCAGGACCAACATCAGCACCAATGCGTACGATGCCCTCCTCGTCTAAATTGCGCAACTTATCCTCGCCAACATTTGGAATATCAGGCGTTGTGATTTCAGGACCTAATTTTGTCTCCCGCACATCAGTACTTTGATCCTCAATGTACACAGAACTCAAAACATCGTCCTTTACCAGCCGCTCGTTCAACACAATCGCATCCTCAAAGTTACACCCTCGCCACGACATAAACGCAACCAGTAAATTTTTACCAAGTGATAGAAACCCATCTTTTACCGAAGAGGTGTCAGCAAGAATATCACCCTTCTTCACGACAGCCCCAGCGTTGACTTTTGCAGATTGATGAATAACAGTGTACTGGTTGCCGCGGACAAAATTGTTGAGGTCGTATTGTTTTGTATGGCTTGCCTGTTTTTTTGTCGCGTTGTACCGCACTTTAATGTGCTTTGCATCTGAAGAGACCACTTTTCCATTGCTTTCAGCGATCACAAGGAGTCCTGAGTCTCGCGCCACCCGCTCTTCTAAACCAGTGCCCACAAACGGATCCTCGGGTCGGATACATGGAACCGCCTGCCGTTGCATATTAGAGGCCATCAACGCCCGCTTTGCATCGTCGTGTTCAATAAACGGTACAAGCGCTGTTGCAACCGAGATAAACTGTTTTGGAGAAACATCAATATACTGTATTTTTTTCGTTGGTATCTGTGTTGGTGTTCCACGAAACCTGCAGCTCACTTCCTTATCTAAAATAACACCATCTTTGATAGTAATATCTGTGGTGCCTGCCGCAATGTATGCTCTCTCCTCCTGCAACGCGTTTAGGTAGTGAATCTCGTTCGTTATTTTTCCATTTTTCACAACGTAGTAAGGGGTCTCCAAAAATCCAAACCCATTGATTCTTGCAAAAATAGACAGCCTCCCCACAAGCCCAATGTTCGGACCCTCAGGAGTCTGTATCGGACAGATACGCCCATAGTGGGATGGCTGAACATCTCGCACCTCAAACCCTGCCCTGTCGCGCGTCAACCCACCAGGACCTGTTGCAGAAAGAATCCTCTTGTGCTCAAGTTCTGCCAATGGATTCGTATTATCCATGAATTGAGACAGCTGGCTGCTTGCAAAAAACTCATTCACAACAGACGCAACGGGACGAATGTTAATAATTTGAGACGGTGTAATTGAGTCAATATCCAGAGTAGACATCTTGTCTTTTGCAATCCTCTCCATTCTTGTTAAACCTAGTCGCAGACGATTTTGGAGCGTCTCACCAACAGAACGAACTCGACGATTTCCCAGATGATCTATATCGTCTGGAACTGCGTCGTGGTCGTTATTCATACGTATAATCTCTGCGATAATCCGTATCACATCATTTTTATGGAGAACCCGTTCCTCTTTCGTGTACGAAAATCCATCCTTTGCCTCCTTCGGTGTATCACCTGTTATCTCAAACAACTCCCCCAAACGTTGGTCTGTTTTCCACCGCCCAACATTCGACAAATCATACCTGTCAAAATTGAAAAAGGTGTTTTCCACAAGAGACTGCGCGTTTTCAGGCGTCGCAAGGTCGCCTGGACGAATCCTCTTGTATATTTCAATAAATGCCTCTACTTGGTTTTTCGCAGCGTCTTGTTTGAGGGTCTCTGCAATGTACTGCACGCTCCCAGTATCAACCTTTTGAAACGCCTTTTTGATATCAGCTGTGCTCATCCCAAACGCACGCAACAACGTTGTTGCTGCAACCTTTCTTTTTCTGTCTATTTTTACGTAAATAACATCGGTATACTCTGTCTCAAACTCAAGCCACGCACCTCTGTTCGGAATAATCTTGGCACAAAAAAGATGTTTGCCTCGCGACATCACATCTGTGAAGAACACTCCTGACGAACGAATAAGTTGAGAAATCATCACTCGACCCACCCCATTGATGATAAAAGTTCCTCGTTCGGTCATAATAGGGAATGTCCCTAAATAAATCTCCTGCTCTTTGATCTCCCCTGTTTTCTTCACTAAAAGCTGTGCAGTAACGCGCAACGCAGATTCATAAGATGCGTTCTGCCTACGCGCCTCTACTTCGTTATACTTTGGTTCCTCAAACTTGTAGTCGCCAAACGATACCTCTAATTCCTTGCCTGAAAAATCAGTAATAGGAGAAACCTCATCCAGCAACGAACGAAGTCCAGAGGCGAGGAACCATTCGTACGATGCTCGCTGTATCTCCAGTAGGTTTGGTATCTCTGTTTCCTTGTGGGAATACCGAGAAAAAACTTTTGTTTTGATGGTAGTCATAGTGAGTGGGTTTTAGGGTGAAAAAATTACAACAGAACACCTGCCATTGTTACGGCAGTTTCTAAAATGCACTATAATAAACCCAGCGTGCGAACATTGATCTCCCGCACACTGCTTGTTTGTTCTTTTTATTGTAATACACTATGTTTATTTCGTCAAACTATGTTTCCCAAGAAAAAATCATACCTCTCTCTCCCTCATTCTCCCTTCCCTCTCCCTCTTTCTCCTTCTCCTTTCCTCCCCCACCTATCTCTTCCTCTCTTTTCTCTCTCCTTTTTCCCTCTTCCCCTCCCTCTTTTTTTCTCTTCTCTCTTCCTCCCCCTCCTCTCACACACTGGAATCTGGAATATGGAACAAAAATAAAAACAGGCAGATGGGTTGGTAGGGATACAATTCTTTCAAAAGGTATCGTCAAGGAGTGATTGAAATTAACTGATTTTAGAAAACACGCATTTTTGGGGATAATTCGGTGTTTTGAATATTTAATTTCAACCCCCTTGAAATTAAATGAAAGTACGAAACGGCTATGGATATAAAAAGATACCTTTGGTAGAGAAGAATCAATAACACAGAATTTGGTCGTACTGAGTTAAGAACATAAATAGGTTCATAGATAAGATTAAAGAGTAAATCCCCCCGCTTGTAGCGGGGGGATTACCCCTCAGAGAAGGAGAGGAGAGTGCGGCTCCAGGATGTCGCCATCAAATGGCTCCAGGTAGTAGTCAAGGATAGGTCTTCCGTCGTCATGGATGTCAACGGTGTACCACCCTTTTCGAACCCACCACTCTGGGTGACCATAGTGCTTCTCACAGAGCCTGCAAAAGAATGCTTTACAGGGATTTCTCGCTCCCCTCTCCTTTGCTCGCACCCCATTCATCACAACATTGCGATGCCTGGGACACTTCACCTCTCTGCGTCCTGGTACTATATGAGGTCGAATTCCAGGCATCTCTGCCTCCCTTCAGTACATTCTTTATAACATATTTTCAAAAAAAGTCAATACCTATAGCGCCCCTCAATTATTGACTATGACACATATATTGACATAAAGCATATAGTATGTTATGCTATATATACCTGTCAGCAGTTAGAAAGGATACGAGATGGACGCCGAGATTGCGACGCTCGCAATCCTTGCTGGGCTTTTCGTTCTCAGTCTGTTGTGATTGCAGCACTCTTGCAGAGGAGAGTATAAACCCTCTGCTTTTGTTTTAATACAATTATTCGGATCTACCCATTGCCTCAACCCTTCTTGTGTAATGTATGCTCCGCAACAGAGCATATAAACATAATGAACAATTATGGTTTTACCTTGATTGAGTTACTTGTTGTGATTGCAATTATAGGAACTCTATCTACGATAGGTTTCATTGCTCTTACATCCTCACAAGAGGGGGCAAATGAGTCCGTGACGGTTAGTGAGTTGCAAACAATACGGTCTGCAATCACTATTAACTATGTATCAGCGGCTGGACTACCAGAGGTCGTGGGTGGTAAAGGGGCTATAAAACTAAAGACAAGTACATCGGCAGGTATTTTGGGATGTGAGTTGGCGAATACCGCAAGCTCTATTGGCACAAAGTTGGCAGGAAAGGTTGAGGGTATTGATTGGAGCAAATATGTGTTCTGTGCTGATAAAGCAGGAAAAGGAGACGGGGCAAGAACGGTTTTGATTGGTACAGTTGCGGGAGGAGCATTGGATTCAAAACACACATTCTTGGGTGGTAGCGCAAAAGATGTAGTGCCTGTAGGAAATGGAGTAGTAGGCTTAGATTGTAGCCTAAAAACAGCACCTACAAAAACGATACCCTGTATAAAAATAGAGAAATAACATAGTGTATTCCTCGCAATACAAAAAACACCTCGTTTGAGGTGTTTTTTGTATGATGCTATGTGCAATATGTCTATGGATTACGGTGTAAGTGTTCCAACACAGTAAAGCCCTCCTGTTGTACCACCCGCTATACATGTAATTTGCTTCGGTGCTGTAGAACCACCGTATGTTCCTGCAGCCGCACCGCCATTAGGTAATGCTCCTTTTAGTGTTGTTGCTACTAAAAACTTACTTCCTGTGCCATCACTACAATAAAAGTAGTTGTCTTTATCCACGCCCGTAAGCTGTCCAATCATACTACCAAGAGGTGTTGCTGATGCTCCCGTTGTCGTTGCTGATGTCTTTGAGGTGTGGTCAGCCGCTGTGGTGTCTGTGTTTTGTCCATCTAACCTTATACAATCCTCACTTCCAGCAGTTACAATAGGATATACTCTATTTTTGGAAAGCTCAACAGTCGCTGCAGACCTTATGCTTTGTAGCTCTGCTAACCTTTTTGCATCATCTGCACCATCGCTTGCCCCACTTAGAGCCAAGAACCCAATCGTTGATAGAGTTCCTATGATTGCAATAACTACCAGTAACTCAATCAAGGTAAAACCATAATTGTTCATTATGTTAATACCCTCTTTTCTTTTTGTTTTTATCAATATGCTTGATATCATAACAGTATATAATATAAATAATAATTAGATACTCCAATTATACCACACCGACAATAGAGGGTTATACACAAGGGGTGTCTTTTTTTAATTCATAACTTTTGCGACAATATTTTCTATGTCTTGTTGCCCATAATGAAGATATATTTGCGTGGTTACAATGCTTTTATGTCGCATGATTTCTTTTACAGCATACAGGTTTTGATTATGACGTAGGTATTTTGTTGCTGTATAGTGTCGCAAGGTATGGGGTGAAATAGGATATTGTACATCAGCTCGTATGCCAGCCTTTTTAACCATATTATAAATTGCTGTACGACTCATTCTGTTCCACTTCATTGTTTTGGTGTTTTTTGATAAAAAAAGAGCTCTATTTTTTTCTGTACAACGATGAAGGTATTCTCGTATATGGTTATACGTATGCATCGTGAGAAATACAGTTTCGTTTTTACCTCCTTTACCTCGCACTGTTATGCGTGAAACCCTCTTCAGTAACGCCTCTTGGGGTATATCCTCTCTATTGAGGGAACATAACTCGCTGACACGCAGTCCACTGGTTGCAAGAAATGATACAATAGCCCTATCACGTAATCCTTCTATGGTAGAGGTATCAAAACTGTTGAGGATATTTTTTATCTCCCTATCGCTGAGAATAACTCTTTTGTGTGTCGTATGCTTTACGGACTCAAGTAACGCAATACGAATGTTGGCGTATTCCTGTTTGTTCAACCAAGATGCAAAACACTTATATATAGTCATAAAATAACGTATAGATGACATTGATAATCCTTGTATTCTCATTTTTCCTATACAACTATTGATGCAATGATGATCTAAGTCTTCAATATATTCTACTTGAATATATTCTGTAAAACGGTTCATAGCGTGTGTGTACATCAAAACACTGTTTTGCGACAATCCTCGGTCCTCACAGGAAATAAGGTACTCTTTGATGTAGTGGTTTATATGCGTTTCTCTTCTACTCTTTGTTGTTGATTGATTTTTCATACTATAGTGATAATTGATACGATATTTTCATAGAGTAGATTACTATTTCGGTCAAGAAATTCGTTGCTCAAAGAAAAAATGCTCATCACAGCATTTTTGTTAAGGAGTGTAAGGGTGTTAGTACCTAAGCTACTCTTTTCTTTTTTTAGTTTAAACACCCTACAGTATGTATTTCGTGAAATAAAAACAGTGTGTGGATAATGCTTATTGACAAAAAAATGGTGGGGATTTATAATGGAGATGTAACCACGAAGGGGGGCGCGAACGGTGTTGGTGCCTAAGCTACCCCTTTCTTTTTTTTTAATTTAAACGTTCGATTTTATGTTTTATAGTCGAGAGATGCATTGCGTACCTGTCTCCAATGCTTTTGTATAATGAAGATTTGTTTTTATTAGGGAATAGTATTTTTCCGAATTTATTTTCATCAATAAGAAAATTTACCAATTTATAATAATCACCATCTCCTGAAACAATAAAAATCTTTTCAATATCGCTTCGTTTTAGTAAGGCTTTCATAACAGAAAATACAAGATCAACATCAATGTTTCCCTTTTTAGGAGACAGCATTTTTTCATTATGATCCTTGAATTGAAGAATATACCCAATTTGTTGTAGTGTGTTATATAAATCTGTTTTTCCCGCTTTTACATACCCAAAAAAGCAATACACCTCTTCAATATTGTATTTATCCCGTAAATAAATACGAAATTTTTTATAATCTACTCTCCACCCATATTTTTGGGTTCCATAGTATAAGTTTTGTTCATCTATAAATGCGATATTCATAGGTTTTGTTGCTTAGATATATATCTTATTATTATACAGCATTTATGCTTGTTTTTCTATTTTTAGAATACATAGAATAATCGTAACTCATTGTATACTGTTATGATATCAAGCATATTGATAAAAACAAAAAGAAAAGAGGGTTTTA
>VXOY01000001.1 GCA_009839835.1 Candidatus Spechtbacteria bacterium SB0662_bin_43
TAAAACCCCCCCCCCCCCCGCTTGATTGTCAATGGGGGGTTGTGGATAGGGGGGTCTAAGACAAAAACGCATTTACCAATCAGTAGCGCAATATGTCTTTGCATAGAACAGGAAAGTATTGACTTTTTTTTATACCCTGCTATAATAATCTGTTATTTTCACAATAACATCAATTAAACCTACCTATGAAAAACATATTGACACAAAAAAGCGTGTTCACTGCAATAGTTGCCCTCTGTCTTGCCGTTGGCATAGGTCTTCTTACAAGCACTGTACTCCTTGCGAGCACAGACCAAGCACGTAACACGATCCAAGATGGATCTATTATTCGTGCGTACCAAGACGACACGCTCTATATTACAAAAATTATAGGAAACAAGTTGTTCAAGCGACCAATCCTCACAGGCAAAATGTTTGAGGCGTATCCTCACCTCAAAAACACAGATATACTCATTGTGTACAAAGAAACGTTGGATACTTTCAAGACCAGTACCCTTATTATGGAGGTAAACCCAGATGGAACACCAACAACTGGTAACGTGTACTACCTATCAATACACCGAGAGTATGGTACTGTTCGAAAGCATCACCTGAATATAACAGCACAACAGTTCGAACAAGTAGGATTTGACTGGGACTCAATCTATCACGTTAATCACGCTGAAGGGTCCAAGGATTTCTACATCAAAGGACCAGATGTTACGGCACACGATCTTGGACTTACCCTGCGACCATCGCAGACCACAACAGTCACAGAACCTGACCGACCATACGTTGCTGTTCCTATTGAAGAAACAGTGCCCTATATAGATGTACCAGCGCCAGGCGCATTGGTGAATACCCCTGTTGAAACAACAGTGCCTTATATAGATGTACCAATACCGTTCATCAACACAGACGTATTGGATGCTCCTGCTGAAAAGGTTGAGGAGAAAACCAACACCCCTGCCCAGATAGCAACTCCACCACGACCTGGAACAGAAATAGACCAAGATGGTACTATTACCCGCGTACCACGAGCAACAGTAGCACCGACTAACGCAGTGTACTACACATCAAACCATCCAACAGCAGCATACTACTACCCAGAAGACTGTTCTCTACGAAACACTATTCCTGCTGTCTACCAAGAACGCTTCTCATCTCTTAGTCAATTGTTCGAAGAATACTCAAGAACGCTACACCCTCATTGTATATAGTTCTTAGTATATGATGTTATTCCTTCACACCCCGCAAAACCCTGCGGGGTGTGTTGGTTTCAATATCCACCCTCAACATTTTTATCATTGATAAAGTGAGTAAAAGACGATTTTTACTATCTATAAACGCACCCACCTTCACCGTTGTAGTATTGTATCCAGCACCTTATACTTTTTTGTATTCAATGACTGTATGTATGGAAATGGGATTATACTTTTTTATGCATACAATGTCACCACTACATACAATACTGTTTCATAGGCGAGATGGGCATAAAAAAGTATAATCCCATTTCTTTTATAAAAGCGCCACACTCCAAGAGGGAATGTAATTTTCCTTTTTGATGTATAATTGAAATATGGCATCCCCTACCTCGCTCACAACTCCTATCACATCTATCAGCTTCATATCGTCACAATACGCGCAACGGCTCAAAAAGCTTGGTATTGAAACACTTGAAGATTTGCTGTTTCACCTTCCTGCCCGATACGAAGATGTGTCGCACATCACTGATATCGCAGACCTTACCCATAGCGCAGTAGTGACAATAAAAGGATCTGCTACGAATATTCAGAGCAGAATGACGTCTCGCAATAGACGGCTTTTTATCGTAGAAGCAGTTATTCAAGACACAACAGGCAGTATCCGTGCTATATGGTTCAACCAGCCCTATCTCGCCCAGACACTGCAAGATGCCTCAAAAAACAATGCAACAGTTTTTATCGCAGGCAAAGTGCGCATAAAGGATGGTGAGTTGTACTTTTCGTCTCCAGCAATAGAGGTGGCACGAGATAACAAGCCGCTTGTTCATACAGGACGACTTGTACCTGTGTACCCTGAAACATACGGACTCAGCTCAAAGTGGCTACGATACGCGTTCAATCGCCTCTTCCCAATGACAAAAGACATAATCCACGAGACACTCCCTGAAAACCTTCGCACAACGCACAACCTGATGGGTATGCAAGAGGCTCTTCACGCAATCCACTTTCCTGAAACTCTTGAGCAAGCTCGTTCTGCAAAGCACCGATTTGAGTTTGAAAATATGCTCACGCTCCACCTTGCTGTCCTCCGCGCTCGCGCAAAACAAAAACAGAACATTGCGCCTGCGATTCCTGCCACTATTCCTTTTATTCAAAAAGTAGTGCACGACCTCCCCTTTACCCTTACTGACTCACAAAAAAAAGCGATTTGGAAAATTGTAAAAGATACTGAACTATCAACACCAATGAACCGCTTGCTTGAGGGCGATGTAGGGAGCGGAAAAACCATTGTTGCCTCAATTGCTGCTATGAACGCTGTTCAGGCTCACTACCAAGTCACAGTCATGGCGCCAACAGAGGTACTTGCGTTGCAACACTACGAAACAATCAAAAAGATATGCGACCCGTACGACATAACGGTCTCTCTCGTCACTCGCACAAAAAAGGAAACAGAGGCAACAACCGCACACATCGTGGTTGGTACACACGCCCTCATTCAAAACACCATAGATATTACAAAATTAGGGTTGGTGATTATTGACGAACAGCACAAGTTTGGTGTTGCGCAACGAGCACACCTCATCAAGCACAAAAAAGAGCACACACCACACCTTCTTTCTATGACTGCAACGCCTATTCCACGCACCCTTGCCTTGACAATATATGGAGATTTGGATATATCACTGCTGCAAGAAATACCAAAAGGACGAAAAAAAATACAAACTTCCCTTGTAAGAGAACAAGACCGCCCCTCAAAAATAGAGTTCATTCACACGCTCTTGGACAAAGGGCAACAAGTGTTTGTGGTTGTCCCTCTGATAGAGGAATCAGAGGCAATCCAAACAAAGAGCGCACTCCAAGAGTACGAACGGCTCTCCTCAGGCGAGTTTCAACACTACACTATTGGGCTGCTCCACGGACGAATGAAACCAAAAGAAAAAGAGAAAATAATGAACGAATTTCAACGCGGTGCGTTGCAGGTGCTTGTCACTACCTCGGTGATTGAGGTTGGGATTGATATTCCAAACGCAACAGTGATGATGATTGAAGGAGCTGAACGCTTCGGGTTGGCGCAACTCCACCAATTCCGCGGACGGGTTGGACGTAGCACTATGCAATCGTACTGTTTTGTGTTCCCATCATCGGGCAGTCCCCAGGTTCTCAAACGAATACAAGCCTTTATCAAAGCAAAGAATGGATTTGAGCTTGCAGAGTACGATATGAAGTTGCGCGGGTCTGGTGAGATATACGGCACAAAACAGAGTGGAGTATCCTCACTTATTGTAAACTCACTTGATAACTACACACTCATAGAAACAACACGCAATCTGGCGCGTGATATGCTCCAAAACGACCCACTGCTCTCAACTACCCCAAACCTTGAACCTAAACTACGCGCATTAGAAGAACAGCTTCACTTTGAATAAACTTATACAAATAACTCGCGCACTAATCCCCAACCCTTTTGCAACCAAACCAGACAGACGCAATACTATTGCTTCACGGATGTATTAAGTAAACAAAGTCCACCCCGCAGAGTAGTGGTAAAATGTCTTTATTCAACCAAAAAAACAACCCACAAGTGTGTGGGTTGTTTTGTATGATGTACGCTTTTATACTACCAATCTATTGTTGAGGTGTCAATCCTCAAGAGTTAGGTGTATATATGCGTAGTCCATCAGTGGAACAACCGTTAGTGTATGTGTACTTATGTAATCTGCGGTCTTTGGTTGTGTCGCTATACACCCAACGGCATCTATTGGTGCATTGCGCCCGCCTGCACCTGTTGTTATCCCACCATACGCATTCCTTTGTTGGCTCACCCTCACACTCCCTCCTAACTCTTGTGATTGGAGCACTCACACAATTTCCATTCTCACATTTCTCGTTGTTTGCACATCTCCCTATTGTTGTACCTTCTCGTATAGATAAGATTCGTGTATAACCTCTTGGTCTTTCAACAATTACCTGCTGACCCCATTCGTTATCTTCTACATCCCAACATGTACCTTGACAATTACCAACACCACATTGTTGCCTTTGTTGTGGTTCTATAAGATAATTCTTTTTATCAATACAGGTTTGTTTGTGCTTGAAACCAGAGAAGGTGTCTGATGTTCTTATATCTACCCAATCACATTTGGTTTGTTCTACACACTTGTTAGAGCCAATAGGGCATATCTTGCCTTGTGTGATACACTGATGGCTCCCCACTTGACCCCTGCTTATCCCGTCCTCGTAGTACCGTGTGTAGCGTGGATGGGTTGCTCCTTTTTGATATTCTGTACCTCCATACGCACAAGTACCTTGACAATTGCCCTCACCGCAGACAGCCGTTACATCCGACTCGTAAAACAAATAATTGTTTTCTGTGCATCTCTGGTTTCTCAGGTTAGAGGATACAGTTTTCCACCCACAAGCAGGGAGTGGGTCATTCTGTTGTTGAGGGTTGTTTTGTTGTTGTACTCCTTGTTGTTGATCTTGTTGTACAGGTGGTGGTGGAGTAGGTTGTACTTGTTGAGGTTGTCCGTCTTGTTGATTATTGGGTA
>VXOY01000014.1 GCA_009839835.1 Candidatus Spechtbacteria bacterium SB0662_bin_43
ACTATATTATATGTACAATCTGCTGTGTAACAGATTATTTTCCCTCCTTGTGCTCTTCTTTCTTCTTTAAGGTCAACAAAAATACCTTTGAGTTTTTTTAGCATACGAATACCACTCCTCCAATCATATACTACAATTTCTACTTTTTCTTTCTCCATGCTACTTATTGTAATAAACAGTTTTCCCTATTACATTGTATCCACATAATTCTAATGTCTGTCTTGTGTAGATAGTTTGGGCTGCTATAAGATGTTCTGGGTTTTCTGTGTCAAGGTCATTCACTTTCATATACATATAAAGAACATTAGCATCTCCCCTTGCGATTTCTACTGTCTCACCATTTTCACGTGTTCGCCAATGCAATACGCCTTCATCGTCAGCATGACAAAATACATCTTCCAATTTGATTGTTTCTTTATCTTTTTTCATATACTTTTTTGTAGCATATTCTATAGTTGAAGTCAAACCCTATATTTTTTATGTATATATAGGTACTATGGGTCAACTTTTTATTTTTCGTGCGTTAGAGGGCGTCTGAGCGAGCCGACACCATAATCTGTTGACTCTGCCTATAAATACCTCGCAAAGCTTCTTTTTTGCGGTACTATTGTCTGTTGTGTTCCCCCAAGTAGTGTGTCTGTGAATTGTTCTGACTTAACATTAGACAATCTCTTGTGTCGTGGCTTACGTATTAGCAATCTTCCAAGTGGTTCAATCAAATCGTCATTCTTTTTTGAATGAGTGTATTCGTCAGAGTTTCTACTCTTCTTAACCCATCTGTAATTTTTAATTTGTTGTATTGTTTTAGTACAAGACGAGAATATATATAGTTGAGGTGAAGAAAGAATGTTCCCATCATTATCTTCTGTGTAATTGAGAGCATCTATTATTGATTTGTCAGCCTCAGCTCTCAATCGTGTTCCCTTTCTAAAGTGTATTCCATGCTCTCGTGATAACTTTGTTGCTACACTTCTATTTTCTTCCTCTGAGTGTTTGTTGGTGTCCCAAGCTGAAGGGTCTGCTATTCGGTCAACAATACGCATACCCTTTTCTCTTTCTCGTATTGTGTGTGCAAGAGCGGCCGTTCCGTCAAACGGTTCCAGTAGTTCACCAACAACAAAGTATCTGTTCTGGTCGTCTATGTATAGCCATATAAGACCATCTGGTTTCTTGTCGTGAGGGTCAAATCCACACATAACGCTATTATGCTGTGGTAGTGCGAATGGTTTTATTACGTGAACTTTCTCGTTAAATTTCTTGAATATCTTATTACTTTGATTTATCATTTTACCTGTCAATCTTTGTTCTGCTGCTTCTTTTGAGCCACTCAATGCCATATTAACAATATCTTTATGTTGGAGGTGTCCCCTTATTCCTTTTGAGTTTGGCTCTCCGTGTTCTGCGCAAGCACTCTCTGTTACTGCTTCTACCAAGAAGTTGTTATTTTCTACCTTCTCTTTCTTTCCTGTAATTGGGTTGTGGTAATATCTATATTTATCTTTTGTGAATCTCTCTGCAAGTTCAGCGCTCCTCTCGTCATCAATGATTGTTGATGTGAGAAGTATCTTTCCACCAGACCTCGTTCTATATACAGACGCATCCAGTATAGGAAGTGGTATCTCCTCGTCTCCCCAGAATAAACCAAGTGTTGTGCTCTCATATTGGTCAACGTTTTGGTCTGTTGTCATTATGTCTCCAATCCACCCAGTGTCAGTCTCAATATAACTCTCGTATGTTTTTCCGAGTTTCTTCATTTCATATCTACCTTTAGGAAACCATTCTTTTATTGCTGGTATTATTTCTGTTTTAATTGTCTTCTCTTTTGATGCAATGCGAAACTTCTTCTTAAATGGAAACTCTTTATATAGTTTGTATCCAAAATATATTGGGTCATTTTCAAACATTATATTGCACAGAATACAACAAGCCATAGCTGTCTTACCTACTCCATTACCTGCTGTTATCATTCCCATGTGTATTCTTGGGTCTGCAAATCGTCTTATAAAGTGCTCACAAGGATTGTTAGGAACATAAAAACGATACTTCTCTTCTTTGTATCGCCTTGTGTATTCTTGGAGTAATTTTCTATCTACTATAGAATCATTATCTGTTGGTAAGTATTCGTACGCAGTGTCTATTAGTTTAAATAGTTCAGAGAGGTTATTTACATCAATCGTTTCTTTTTCTAAAATATCTTCAACTCTTTTCTTTGCATCTCTATTATCTATTTGCATTCTTATTCTTTCAACTTCTGTCTGTAGTTTAGTGAAGGACATATCTGTCCCTCTTACTTCTTGTTTCCTTTCTCGTTCTTCTCTCCCTTGCTTTGATAAACCAACCAAGTCCATCATTACTTTCTGTTCTTGTGCTGTGGCTTTGTCAGCAAGACCTCTTAATATAAGTGTTTTCTTTATAGCTGGTTGCAACTCTTCTATGAAAGTATCCAAATCAACATCTGCTGTAGCAGACCCTATCTCTTGCAGAAGTTGTTGCGGTGTTTTCTCGCTCATAAAGCAATTGCACAGTTGGCAGTTCCGCCAACGAGAGAAGCGTCCTGCCAACTGCAGTTATATTATAACACACTTATTACTACAAAAACTTATCTATACGTGGTTTTGCTGTAGTGCCAAGACTTGATTCGTATTGATTTATCAGTGAGTATGGTTTTGTTATGAGAGCATTGTATGCTTTTATTCTTTCTTTTTTTCTTTCAAACTCAACAATCTGTTCACTATCTATTCCGTCTATACTTTGATTTATTATGTCATTATTGAGTGTAAGTATTGCTTGCTGTGTAAGCATCTGTAAAATAGACCAACCTTTACTATCAACAAGGTTGCACATTTGTTCATATATTTCTTTATTTGTATATCTCTTTCTTGAGATAGTGTCGCTCGTGAGTTCTATCCTATTTTTATCAGCTTTCTCGTTTTTAGGCATATTAGATGTTAGCGTTTCCACTATTGACTACTTCACCGCTTGCAAGTTGTGATTGGTTTTGATTAAGACGTCCTGGCTCGCCCCTACTTGCTAATACATTATTTAGGTTCTGTCCTTGTTGTGCCTGGACTGCTGCTCCTTGACCTTGTTGTAGTTGTCCTTCCCTCTGTGCTCTTAACTGGTCTAATCTCTGTCTTCTTTCTTCAAGAACAAGAGCTAATTGATGGCGTTGTATGTGTTGTTTTGTAAAACGATTTGCTTCTGCCTGCTCATGAATTCGGATATGCGTCCTGTGGTCTTGTGTCTCATCTATTGGAACTTCATTATTTCTGTTTAGCCTGTTGTTTTCCATTTGTGCAAGACGTTCGGCTGCTGTCTTGGGATATATGAGTTCAACGTCATCATTATCAATACCCATTCTTCGTGCAGATATTTTTAATAGTTCCCTTCTATCAGTTCCTTCAAATGAAAGTGCCTGATTTATGAGTCGGTCAAGATACGGTAGTTCTCGTATCCTTTCTTGTTCCTCTACAAGTCTGTCTTGTATTATAACATCTACGTCAGCTATTCTTGCCAAACTTCTCGTGGAGAGGTCAATAAACTCTTCGTCATATAAGTCTCCTGTCTTGATTATTTTACCTCTTAATTGAGACGGTGTGAGATTATCATATATACGAATACATTGGAGAATGAATTCTCGTGCGTCTTCTTGCCACCGCCTCCTTATCGTTAGTGCCCTTTCGTCAGCACTTGTTCCAGTTGCTTGAATCTCGCTCGCACTTCTTACAGAACCCTCAAGAGCACCTCTTTGTTGGCTTGTTATTCCTGTCGCTCGTTGCTCACTTGATTGCAGTGAAGAAAGAACGAAGTCAGTGGCAGAGTCGGCCGTTCCTTGTGGTATTCTTTCTATTGCTCCGTCCACCGGCCCAGACAAAGGAATAAATCCTCCTTCATCACTCAATAATGCTTGATAGTCGTCAAATCTTGTGTCGTCTATTGCATATAAACCTTGTCCTTTCTTTACTTCATTCTCTAACGCAAGATTAAATACTATTTGCTGTCCTTGTTGTTTATCTATTGTTAAATATGGAATAGATATAAAGCTACGAGCGTTCGTTACCGGGAATAATGAGCGTGTGATAAGTGGAAGTTCTTCAAAATCAAGTCGTTCGTGTCTCACTATATTGCTCGTGTCTCCAAGAAAGATAGTTAATGTTGGTTGCTCTTCAAAGAATGTGAACCAGTGCATTAGGTAGATAGGGTCGTTTGGTCCGGCAACTCTATTATTATTCCTAAATGCTTCTGCTCCTGCGACTTTGCTTGGGTCTGATGTCGTGCTTGCATCTCCTTTGATAATGTCTCCTATGATTGTTTGCTTGTAGAGATTATCGTATGTCTGCTCAAATGCCTCTTTATTAAAAGTATAGTATCCTCTATACTTCTCCATTTGACGCCTTGTCGTAACAGTAGGAAATCCTGCGTATTGATATGCACCTTCACCAGTGGGTAGTCCTTGCCCTCTTATTGCATTCTTATTATGTAAAAATGTTCTTTGATTAACAACGAATGGTTGTGGTGCGAAATAATCACGTTGTGTCTTTGTTCTGCTTCTCACCTTGTTGTATTGATAAAGAACTGTATCGCTTGATGAATAAAAGAGTGTAGAGAATATATTTTGTTCCTCTATCAGGTTTCTTTGTATCTTGAAGAAGTCATATTTCAATGTTTTCTCAAGCGTATCTGTGCTTGCTATGTCTTCCCTCGCTGTTGGTATCAAGTGAAAATCAAATGGGTCTTGGGACAAGATAGCCATTAAACTCTGAACGACAGAGAATACTCCAAACTCTAAAATCTTGAAGTCTCCAGACTCGTATGCCTGTTTCTCATTCTTATATATCTCCCACCACTTATCATATTTAGACCATTGTGGTTTTTTGAAGCCGTATCCATCCTCTACCTCACTTTTCATTTGCTTGGATAGCTTTGTTTGCTGAGTTGAATTTATTGAAATTGACAAGTATCTGCTCGTTTTAATTCACTTTTATTATAACACATTTACAGTACATTATAATCCTCCGACTCGTCTGTAATATATATGTAAACATAGTTATCTCTATATGATTTACCTTCTTCTTTTCTTAAATATTTCTTGACTCTCAATGAACGTATTTGTTTGTCGTTTTTATAGACCACTCCTTCTAATCCGTCTTGTAATACCTTCACACAATTATCTATATCTTGTTCATAGTTTTCATCTTGTATTGAGTTTATGTAAATATGTTCTTCAATAGTCAATCGTATGGGTCTCTTTGTCATTATAAAGTCTGCTCTATTCATTGCTGACTTTGCCAATAATCCTATGTCTTTTTTGTATTGTACCGCCTCTGGCTTGAGGTATATTCTTCCCTGCTTATTCTTTTTATACATGTTATCCACTGAAGGTGGATAATCGTATTTGAGTGAAATGTTCATATATTCCAATAATAACACTATTGACTTTTATAATGCAAACTGATATATAGACAAGTGAGGGATGTAGGATTAGTCCCCTATTTCTCTCGCACTGAATGGTTTATATGTACTCATTAACTATTGATAGGGAATAGTACATATCCACTTTCTTATTGATTGTTGGGACTTCAGGCTCAACCCTCAATAGCAACAGCAAAAAGCAGCACTTATAGTGCTGCTTTTTGTTTTATATTCTCTGCCATTTCAATGGTCTCCTTTCTTATAACATCAAATTCAGTTTCTAAATTTTCTACTCTATCCCTTATTGATGTTATCTGGTCTTCCAGTTCATCAATCTTTTCAAGTATGGCAATTTTTACATGTTTATCCATAGTTTATTTATCGTACGGTGCGAAGTGTAGTTTATTTGCGCAGCTCCACGCTTTCCAGTTACCTGCTTCTCTATAGAGATGGTCTGCATACATAACATTGTGTAGAGGAACTTTTAGCCATTGGGCAATCCTATCATCTCCTCCGTCATTACCAGCCCCCACCCATTCTGGTGTTGAGAGTTCGGCTCTGTGAGCGAAGATGTTGATTTGAAAGAGCCCAACTGAATATTCCACTGCACTTTTATCTACAGCATCTGGATTTCCTCCACTCTCACACTGTATAATCTGTGCTGCTTGGTCTGCATCCCATCCACCGTCTCCCTCATATTGCTCCAATAATGCAACAATATCTGGGGTCATATCTGGTGGAGGAGTTGGTGTAGGAGGAGGGTTATTAGGGTCTGGTGTAGGCTCTGGCACTACATGGATTGTAGGGTCTAACTTACCCTCATCTTTATTGATTTCAATCTCGTATCCGTGTCCTAATACGCTTATGTGGAGCACGAGAGACAACGCTACTGGTGCCGCAAGATACCACAAAAGGTATTTCACGTATTTATTTTGTAGAAGTTTCTTTAAGAAATTCATAGTATTTATTTTAAATGTTAATCTGGAGAGTCTTCCCCATAGTTTTCCTCGCACTTTTTTGCACACAACTCACTCGCACTGAGCGTGGTTTTTCCGTAGTGTAATATACCACAAGAATCTTCTGGGAGATTTTCGCGTGTATCTTTTGCGAACTGCTCCGCTGCCGCTGCTGTATTAAAGAATACTGAAACAATGTGTTTATCAAAGTTTCTATCTTTATCTTCTACTGTGTTCATAGAAAATTATTTAATTTCATTCTTCTCCTCACACGCTTTTCTGCAACCACTCTGTCCTCCTATATTCTTTTTGTAATAGTGCGTTGCACACGCAGAACCTTCTGGCTCATTTCCAACGAGTGAATCAAGATACTTGCTTGCGTCTTCTTCTTTTTCAAAGACGACTGATACAATGTATTTTTCCATCATAGAAAATTATTTAATGTTAATACGCATACTCTAATTCTATCGCAAAATTACAAAAAGTAAAATAGAACCGAACGTCTCCAAGAGCATCCTTTGATACCTTTATGAATAAAATCTCAAAACCATGTTGATTCTTGAATGCGTCAAGTTTTAGTTTTCGTTTTGCCATATTATAGTTCTTCTTCAAAAGGAACACTCCCCGACTGAATATTTCCATTCTCTGGTATTTCTCCATCATAAAGGTCATAAAAAACCATAGTATGTCCTCCAACATCTACTTCCCTTTTTTTTATAATTCCTTTCTCGCACATCATTTCAAGAATACCCCTAATTTCTCTTCCAGTAAGATTATATCCTGGAGCATCTTCCAGTACCCACATATTGTGAGCGGTAGTCTCGCCATTCTCTTCTAAATACCTAATTATGTCAGCAAAAAGTTTTATCCTGTATATTTTGTGCTGTGCTTCTGTCATTACTTGTAGCATATTTCTATCTCAAACTTTAGTATTTCTATAATTCTACTCCCACTAATAGTATGGTATGAAGCCCACCAGTAATTGTCCTCCCAGAATCCGTGTAGATATATTATTCGTTTTCCTAACCTTATTTTCATATTTATAATTTATCAAAAACATGCTACTATATCAATAGTACCTTTGTGCTGTGCCAACAATTCATTGCTTTGGGAATTGGTTTCATACCATATTTCATTCTACAAAGACCCTCGTTAGAGGGTCTTTGTCGTGTAATCATTGTTTGTGGATTTATACTTGCAAATCCTCTAAAGAAGGAAGATGCTCTTGCCATCCTTCGTAGCAATAGTGAAGTTTTCCTTTATAGCAGTTGATTGCACGTTGCTCTAAGCGTCTCTCTTCTCGTTTCTCTCTACAACCTTCATCGCATCTTGTTCTTCGTCTATTTGTAGATACTGCGTTCGTGGATACTGGATTGTTTGTAGGTTCATTCATTACCTGTTGTCCTACTTTCGGAGTAGGAGGGTCTTGTATTACTGGTGTTCCTGACATACAAGCAAGTATTTCTTTCTCTTCTTGTTGTAATGTAGGAGGTTCTTTTCCATTATAACTCTGCGCTACTTGTAAGCTACAAGATTCGTACTGCTCTATGCAAACATTTACATCTGCTCTTTCTTTTTCTATTGTCTTGCTTTCGTCTCCTTCCCTTACTATGCAATAGTCAAATGCTGCCTGGTTTACTGGTGGCTGGTCTGTGCTCTGTACATCCTCTTCTATCTCATCTCGGTCTTCTATCCTATCTCGGTCAACTAATACATCGTTTACAGTCTGACTTGTTTTCCAGAATGGTGATTGGTTATCGTGGATGTAATATTCTGTTCTTGAAGAGAAGTTATTATCTCCCTCTGTGTGTACTTGAACAATAAAGGTTGATGCCTCTTTGAGCCATATCAATCCAGGTGTTTGTCTATCCTTTTTACATAGATTTCTGTCTGCTGTGGTAGTAAATATACCATCGCAATCTACCAGTTGTGAGTCGTAAGTATCTTTCTTTAACTCTCTCTGTACTGCTTCTCGCATCTCTATATACTCGGCTCTATTACTATAATCACCGTGAGTTGCAAAACCTGCTTGTCCGTCTTTAGGGTATATAAGGATTGCGTCCTCCATATAGTTTAATCCTTCCCTTTTTTCTACCACTTTTGTATATCCTTGTATTCCGCTTATCGTAACAATACCATCAACTGCGTTAGGTATATCGTTCGGTGTGCGTGTATCATCTGAATGGTCGTTCGGTGTTCCGTTATCGTCAATCGTATAGCCCACGATGTTTTGTAGGGTTCTTTCGCTGAGCCGTGCATAGTCGTATCCCACATTAACTTTTAATGTTAGCGTTTTACCTTTCGGAACCACTATTCCACAAAAGTCAGAAGTGGAAAGGTGGGGGGAAGGACATGCAAATTTATGTCCTACAGGAACTACCTCGCTCAGTGTTACTGTTTCCCCATTTCGTGTTTCTGTAATCAATGGTCTTTTTGCATCTGCAATCTTCGCTCCTATAAAAAGGAACACCATTACTGCTATTAAGAATATTACTGCTTTTTTATAATTCATAGTTATGTTAATTGTAATTCCCTATAACATTATTTGAGAGTTTAGTCAACCTCACCATTCAATAATGAGATAACTTCTTGGTGTTCTTTTATTGCCTTGTTTAGCAATCTATCCATCTTGACGAAGTCTGGTGTAGGTATATTTGTGTCTGGGTCAATCCAATCCTTTCCTTCGTGTTCGGTCGCCAACTTCGTTACCGCAAGCAGTGTATTGTCAAACTTTTTTACAGCAAGGGTTACGTCTGGGTTGTCCTGCATGTTAAAAAAAAAGATTTTAACCGCTCAATAAGGGAACGCTTTACTACCACTGTTCCCGTGTATGAGCCAAGACCGAGTTCCTTTGCCCTGTCTTCCAATATACCATTCACAGCGTTATCAACGTCTGTTTCTGATAGTGAACTTATTGAGCGTGCTGACTGGTCAACCTCACCTGCCGAGCCAAAGGTTGATGTAACTGTTACAAGTCCATCGTGTACTCCTTTCTCGTCCAATGGTCTCGCAAGTCCTACTTCAACATCAGCAAGTTGTATCGTTTCCCACTCAGTCCATTTCCCGTCTTTCATATACCTGTAGTCAATCGCCCCATCCCAGTATGTTTGAACTCTCGTTGTGAGGGTAAGGTTTCCTGTTAACGCTGATAGAACTACTACTTCTGCTGTGTGTGGTGGAAGGGTCGTTGATAGACCATCAGTTGAACCCAGTGTTTTTGTTTCTGAGTTTGAGTAGGTCTTACTTTTTGAAACTGAAACGCTCACCGTATTCTTTGCTCCTGCCGAGAACACAGCACCTTTTGCTTCAACATCAACCTCCAAACTATCAGCGATGTCTAATGAAGTCGTCATTGAACTTGATTGTTCCAATGTTGTTGATTGTTCTAACTGAGTGTTGAAAGTATTGGAAACATCTGCATAAAGGTTATTCCATATATGCTTTTTAATTGCAGTCGGCTTTAGTGAATACGATGTCTTATTATCTAAAACCTTTGCCTTTCCCTGTGCCCTTACATCGTTATGCCACCTCCACTGATAGCGTGCACCGTTAAGGTGTTGTGCGGAATACTCGTCCATAAAAGCGATAATACCACCGTCTCCTAATCCACCCCCTACATCCCACTCTCCTGTTGAAGAAACAGAAACGTCTGTAGGGTCTGTGGGGTTTTGTTCAAATTGAACATTTATAGTTTGATTTGCCATAGTATTAGTTAATTAAGGAGTTCCGTCTCCCATTATCCACCTTGAAATTCTGTTATTGGACGTGTTGAGGAGTGCGTATAACTGATATGGATTTTTGAAGGAGAGACTATTATACTCAGCCTCTGTCATAACCGCTATTAGTCCAGGATACAACAGCGTATTATCCTCATCGCTATCGTGTTTAGTGCTATCCCACACAAAGTTAGGAGAGCCGACTGAACTGTATGTTGCTCCCGGGTCAACCTCAACATAGAACTCTTGACCCTTTACGACCGCTTTTACGGTCTGAACGACACGCCACACATTCGTAGAGTCGTCCCATTCGTGAAGGATAGTAGGAGCCTGAAGACCTGGTATTCTCGTCATTAGTCTAATGTTGTGTCCTGCTCCTGCTACTCCTGTTCGTGCGTTGAGTATGAGTTGAAGCACGGCTAAATCTTCTGTTGCTTCAAGTCGCCCTCCGTCTATCCTTACCCCTGCCATTGTTTGATTGTTTGTATGAGAACCTAATGCTGGACCGAGAAGACGTCTGCCGAATACCCACGTTACTGGGTTGCTCAAGTCGTATTCTTGTAGATACGAGACATTTGCACTATCTGGGAGTATAAAGTGTATCCTCACTGCCTCAACGAATAGCACTTGGCTTCCAAGCTGGAGACTTCGCAACCTGACTGTCATATGGTCTGTAGTTGCTGGTGCTTCTGTTGATTGAATATCAACTTGATACGAAAGAGTTTTAATTTCTGTGGTATTAAAGTCCAGGTCAATGTTTCGCCAGTCGTGTTGTCTATCTACCCCAAACTTTACTGGAACATCTAACTCAAGACGCAAGTTTGCCTCGTCTGAGCCGACTGCCATATGGTGTTTATAATCAACCTCTACACGCAACCTAAACTTGTTCGTATTGCTTCCACTATTCGCAGTTGTTGCTGCTACCCCATTATGAGCAAATCTATTATTCGCCTGGTCCCACGTGAAGCCTGGCTTTGTTGCGTCATATCCTGCTCCTGTGCCAAAACTGGTAATCGTGGTGTCAGCATTGTGTAGGACTTTTATAGTCCCTACAACCTCTGGGTTTCCCTGTGGTCCTGTAGCCTCATATGCAACATCTGAGAGTTTTGCTGTTGTTCTTGTATCATTAGACCTAACTTCTGTTAATCGCACAGGAACCGCATTTGCTGGGTCATCTGAGCCGAGTGGTACGACGGCATCGTCAGCAGACCGTCCCCATAGTCCTAAATTGAGGTCTGGTGCTTTTAATCGTAAATGATTTTGGTCGTCCTTTCGTATCGTGTTTGAACCGAAGACTTCTGGTATCGTTGGTTTATTCTTAATATATGCCTCTGATGAGGTGTCGGTCTCATCCCAATCTGATTGCTCTCCTGAACCTCCACCAGAGCCTCCACCACTACGTACAAGTGATATGCGAAGCCGTGTTACGACTTGTGCACCATTCTCCTGTCTTTGTGTTACGTCAGAAGAAACTATATACAGACTTCTATAGCTTATATCATGGCGTATTGTTCCCGTATGTTGTAGAAATTGTTCACCTTCATCGTGGAGAACCTCTCTTACTTGGATAATGTGATTATTATGTACCCCAGCAGATGATTGACTTGAAGACCAAATAATGTCTATATCTGCGTGTCCTATTGGTGCTATATCTCGTGCGACAATAGTATCGTTTTCTAATACCTCAAACGCCCAGTGATTGAGTGTCGCATCACTAAATGCAGATTTATAGTAAATAGTGGCATCTGAACCAGACGTTTCATTATCATAAAGGAAGTAATTTTTATCATAGTCGTCATCTGTAAAAGCTCCTGATAAAATAGATGTTGTATCGCCAAGAACACTAAATCTATTATTACTTACCTGTGTTGCTGATAGTTCAGTCCACGTAAGATGTCCGACACTTCTATTAAAGTTTGAACCTATCACTGGTTGCCTAAATGAAAATTGCAAATCTTCTCTCGGTAAATCTGTTGCTGCGCCACTATTTGTACCAAGATAATTTCTGTGGCTAAAATCAAGTCGTTTTAGTATCGGGAAACCTTGAATATTCACCAGATAATATATAAAGTTTTCGTGGTAATAAGGATTGTCCGACTCATAAAAAGTGTTGTATGCTGGTGAAATAAAACTATTTGCAAGAACATCATTATCCTGCAACGAAATGAAGCCAAGATAATTCTCAAATGTCGTTACGTCTGGTGCAAGGAAGGTATCTGGTATTACGAAAGCTGCAACACTTGTATCAAAAGTATCGGGGTCAGTTACTGTGATTGAAAAATCAAGATTTACCCCCCATGAAATATAAGAACCTGCCCTGTCAACAAGTGCTATAGAGTCAACAGATGTTGTATTGGTACTGCCGAAATGCCCTGAATAAAAGAAGAAAAGTCCAGATGTACCATTCCACATTGCTCTTGTGAATCCGTGTGTGAAATCATCTGAAAATGTAGAACTAATAACACCAGCACCGAACTGTCCTCCATAAACATAACATCGCATAACTCCTGCATCGTTTACTCTTCCTTGTGCATCATAGGCTGCCTTATCTGCGTAATCCACTGTTACGAAGACAGCAACGTCAAAACTAAATGCAGTTATGTGTGAAGAATCCGATGAACTAATTTGTTCAACAGAACCTTTAACAATTCTTAAGCCAGATATATACCTTCTATTCGCTGCTTGCTTTGTTGCTAAATCAGAAGAAGTTGCGACACTCCCGTATGAACGGAGACCTGAAGGTAGGTCTGCTGTTTCTAACCATTGCATTGCAGCTACTCCCAATCTTTCATCTACCGTGATTCTTCCATAGGTAATATATTCAATACAACCACTGTCCCCCCAAACAATAAGAAAATCATTATTACCTACTTTTTCTATTGCACCTACCGTTATGGCTGAAAACGTTCTACTTCCTACATCACCTGAAGTGAATAATCCAATCTGGGAGATTTCACCATCCTCAACAGTATTATCTGCATTAAATCTCCATAAACTAAACGCAGTTGCAACTTCTCTGGTAACTCCGTCAAGGCTTCTTGATTGTGTTATTACATTAAGCGAGTATGCGTGATTATTTTGTAACTGACCACTTTGTGCGACAGGTACTATAGTAATATCTTCGTCATCGCCACCAGACGATACATTACCCCATTCTGTTGCATAGTCCGCATCACCCGCCTTTATCAATGCCTGTCCTGTTGTACCTCCTGCAGGTATCAATCTACTTTCTTGGACACCTACAAATACTTGCCTCCAATGAGATGCGTCAGTGTTAGGAGTTGCTGTACTATTATTTATTGTTTGGATACAAAGGTAGTATAGATTCAAATACTCAACAATAGTTCCTTCGGTGTATGAGTGCCCTGACATCCATTCAGTAAATATGTGTCTTCTTCCTAATAGTTCCCAGTATCGTGTTGTTCCTGCTGGAATACTATCTGTTGGGGTATTGCCTGTATTTGTTGCCTCAAGCGAAATCCACAATCTGCTTTGGTATTCAACAATAGAACCTACGTTATAGGTTGTCGCAGCAGCGTATGTTCCCTCAAAGCCACCTCCACTACCAGTTCCCGCAATCGTTAATTCTTGGGTATCGTCATCCTCAGTTACCGTTATATTATCTCCTTGCTTTAAGATTTCTTTTGCCTGGTCATACACAGCGTCCTTTGTTACATCACCTTGCCATCTATATACGTCCTCTGACTTCTCAAGAATAACAGCTCCATTTGGGAACTGTGCTATTGCCATCCACCAGTAGTCCCACGTATTAAGTGTTCCAATCAAGTATTGGTTTGAATGGTAGCGGGCACCGTTGAATCTTCGTTGTGATATTGGTGTCCCTGTTGGTACTCGGAGTAATACATTCTGAGCTGCCGACTGAGCAAGCCCCGTAAGCGTTGATGCTGGCGAACCGTCTGTGTATGCTTGTGCTGCAGCGTTTACATTTGCTGGTCTGGTATTCCCACCTCGTATAAACTGACCGTCTGCCTCCAGTGCCAACAACCACGCCTTATCACCCTCACGAATAATATCCCTCGTCTTATCGTCTAACGCTTCTATCGCATCGCCATAATCTGTAGTATTTGCTGGTTTATTTGCCTCTCCAAAGACATCCCAGAATGTTCCATCAAATACTAACTGAACAGCTTGATGTTGTACTGTTAGGGTATAGATTGTTGTATTGTTCGGATAGACAATGGTTACACCACCGTCCCCTGCGTCAGCCTTGAGTATTGTTATTGTATCCCCGTTATTCGGGTTGGAAGGCATCGTAAGCGTTATATTTGTAGAACTTGTTGTTACAGAAACAACCTCACCTATATTTGTAGTAGTAAGTGTTGTGTCTCCGGTTACTTCTGTAACCTCTTTGCTCTCCTTATTTATTTTTGTTAGGAGCGTCTCCTCAAGGTTTGTCTCTTTTACTACACCCTCTCCCAGCTTGTGTGTGTGGTCTCCACGAGACGGATTAGGTGAAGTTCCAGGCTCTGCTGTCTCACCAACATCCTCTGGGTCATCATCGGAAAGCACAGTCATAACATCCTCTGGGTCTATCTTTCCAAAGTTTATAAACGGTGCTGAAGTCTCACTCTCGCTTGCGTCTATTACAAGTGCGTCAAGTTGATAGTAATCGTAACCGTCTTCTACTTCTGGGAAGTCAAGGTTTAACTCCCACACTGTCCTGCGAAATCCATCAGGGTCAGCGCCTTGCTGTGCTCTAAATTTTACATCTACAAGAAACCTGGTTTCAAAATTGTCTGTCTTTATCCTATAATCACCGTGTGATACAGGAGTATTCGTATTTGGAAGGTTCTGTAAATCAAATTCAGGGTGTGTTGCTGGTAGAACTCTTGTGTAAAACTTTACTAACGACCTTGATTGTTTCGGTATTGAGGGTTTATTCTTTATATAATCAACTTCTTCATCATCAGTTTGCTCCCAATCTGATTGTACTTGTGCTGCAGGTATTGTTGGTTTGTTTTGAATATATGCGTCTGATGAGGTATCTGTCTCATCCCAGTCGCTTTGAACTTGTTCAGAACCTACTTCAATCGCTATCTCAACCCATACAGTGCTTGTATCGGGCTGCTGTCCTGTTATTACCTGTGCTGTAGAAGCCGTCTCCAAGATATACATCTTGCCCTCATACACAACAACATCGCCATATACATACGAACGGGAAGCATTGTATGTTCCGTGATATTTCATTGGTGGAATAGTGTAACCATACTCTTCATTATTGATATTCCTCATTATCCAACGTCCCCTGTTTGCGTTTGCTGGTGTGAGACCAGGAAGACCTGTTGCTCCTCCCTCACCAACTATCCGTATTGCTGGTGTCCAGTCTGCACTATCGTTAGCAGGTTTTGTTATACCAGAAGCCTGACGCATATACTGTATGCCTGTTCCTGGTTGGAATGTATCAACCCACGTCATAGAATCTACTGAGTATTGTGTGTATGTACTATTTCCTGGTTCGCCCTGTGTGTCTGCGACAAATACTTTTACTGCATGTAAATGTGCTCCTGTAATATGAATAACCTCATTATCATTTCGTGCTACTAACTTAATAACTCCTCGTATGCTCTTTGAACCGTCAGAGTCAACAACACCAGTTACTGAACGCAAGCCTTGAATGTCGTTCAGTTCAGTTTCACTTCCTACGTTTGTTTGGTTTGCACCATATCCACTGTTTGCGTGTCTAATCTTTCCATCATACTCAATACCAAGAGCTTTGTAGTATGCTCTGTTGTTTTGAATATTCTTATCTTCAATCTTGGTTGATATGCAGACAATCCATTGACCTTGTGGAAGAACTAATTCTCCTGTTGTTGTTGAGTAGGTAGCAGCGTCTGGTACATTATTCTCTCCAGATACATTCTGGAATTGAAGTGGAAGCCAAACATTTTCTCTGGCTCCCGTTATTGTAATATCGCCTGTAACAGCACTGTCTAATCCTGTCTTTGTTCCATCAATATCGTCTGTTCCCAAGTGGACGAAGAAATCTTTTGAATCAAATGCTCCACCTGTTCCATCGCCAATTTCCCATAGTTTTTCCCAAGTACCACTTACCTTTTTCCACGCAACGTTTGTTTGAGTGTTGATAATAATATCATCATCTTGTCCCTCAGAACCTGTCGGGTTCGTTGTTTGCTTTGTTATAGACGGTGTCTGGTGCCTGTGGTTTCCACGAGAGACGGTTTCTTTATCACCTGCTTCCCCCTCTGACTCACGTGAACGCTCTGGTATAGCAGTATCAAATGCAACCTCTCCTTCTGGGACTACTATATCTGGGACTGTTGAGAGGTCAACAAAGTTAAAGTTTACAGTTATAATTTCTCCGTTGCTAAATGTTGCATCTCCACTGCGTGAATCTCGCACACAAGTAAATAATGTATAGGTACTATCTCCATGCGTTACTTCACCGGTTGACCTAATGCGATAGGTTCTTGATTCTATATTGTTCTGGTCAAGTAGAACAATAGATACACCAGGACGAACATTTTTTAAATAAGCAGTTTCTTCTGCGCTATCTGCATCAGTTCCACCAATATGAGAAATGGCTACAGCAACCTCCCCAGAAGCATTTGGTGTTCCAATATTTATTCTATTATTTCCTGTTGTTGCATCTAATGTATCTGTATATATACGCACCATTGACCTTCCAATAACACCATCAACATCTGCTATTCCGTATGTGTTTGTTGGGGTTGTGAAGCTTTCTTGAGCGATAAGAACTTCACGTAAACGAGCGTCTCTATCTGGTTGTATAAACGAATGTTCTATGCCATTTACACTTATAATATACCTCGTATTGAAGTTCGCTATTAAATTGTTTGGTATAAGCTCACAAGTAAAATTACCCTCATCGTCTGTGAATGTGGTCTTTTCTGTACTAACGGTTGTTGAATCTAACGTGTTTACAGGAGCAATGACCGGAGCGTCAGTTGCATTGTCAATCAAACGAATTACTACCTCTGAGTTTGCGAGGTCGTCTCCATTTGGTTTTGTGAGTTTACCTGTGAGAGTTCGTAGCAATTGAGTTCTCGTTTATATCTAATAACATTATACCATACTAATTCAGAACAGGTGCTTCGTATCCATTTCGGTTTGTTTCATTCATTTCAATAAGTCCTTCCTGTGTATATTGTGTTGCAATTCTTTGAGCCTCTTCCTTGTCCACAATCTCACCAGACAAACGAAGATATATGTACCATTCCTGGAATGTCGGAACACTCGCAATAGTACCATCATCATTATATTCTGGTCTTGGAGGTCTTATAGTATATATATCATTACGGAATAAACCCGTTAAATCCCTAAATCCTTGTGCTCGCACAAGATTTTCACGGATAAACTCAAAATCTTCCTCTGCTTGAATAACTCCACTTGTTCTATAATCAATAAGCTCATCCATAGCAGTTGCCATACCGTCAATATTGCCATCATTTTTCGCTGAGTAATAATCACGCATAACAGATACTATATCTCTATTATATAGTTCTTCCAATATAGAACGCTGAATTGCCTCTTCTGCAGGGGCATCTCCATGAAACGACTTAAATAGAAAATTAAAGAACGCACTACCTTCAATCGGTCTATCACTTCTTATTATTTCTTCTCCTAATGCTTGTCTTACCATATCAACACCAGTAAATAGAGTATCACCAAAACCTCCTAAATACGCATCAGTAAATGTCTTTGCTTTTCCAGCTGTGTTCAAAAGCGGCCAGGCATCGTAACCAAAAACTTCATTATATATATCTGCTACCTCTTTTCCCAATTCCCACTCTGTCTCATTATTTGCTTTTTGTATCCTAAATAAATTATCTTCTGGAATACCAGTACGTGAAAAATCTTTAGGAGAAATAAAACCATTGTGCCATGCAATGTTTGATAGATTTTGAAATATTGGTTTCAGTGCCGTTGGAGATATTTTACTCAAGAAATCACCCTCACTCAAAGGATTCACTGAGTCATAAGAAAATCTTGGAAGCTTACTTAATCTCTCAATGAATTGTGCGTCTGAAGATTTACCTACCTCTAAATCCTTTATCATTCTTCCTATCTCAAGAAATATAGCACCCTCATGTGTGATAGGAAACTTCAAACGATTCCTATCTTCATCTCTTATTATATTTACATATCTTTTATACTCAAATGGCTTTGCTCTTCTCAAATCATCATCCCAACCTGGAGCAACATCGTCATTTAGTTCATGTTCAAGAGTAGCACCACCATATCCAAGAGCAATATATGCCACAAGACCCGTTGTAGTCCCTGCTGTTAATAGAAGACGTTGATTACTCTGAACGCCTGCATTCAAGAATGCGTGAGTTCCAGAAAGACCACGAATTGAATAAGGAATTGTTATATCAACAGGAGGAATTGCATTAAGTACTGGTTTTGTACTTCTTGGTATTTGTATTCTTCTTCCAGAAATACCACTTCCTCTTGTTAAGAAATTTACTGTTGCCTCAAGTCCTGCTTGCCGTGCCTGCTCTATCGTTGCTCCTTGAGACAATGCAACTTGAAATGCGGTGAATCGTGCGACATTCTCAAGGTATCCACTCATCACATAAAGTGAATTAACGACACCTTTTGTGCCTCTTCTGGCAAGAGCTCTTGAACCTGGTTGTCTTGACCTTAATACATCGTCAAACTGTCCACTTATTATATCTTGACTTTGACGTCTCAAATCATGTATTACACCTCCTATCTCACCACCAACACTCCTAAATAACTCTGCTCGTGATTGCAACTTCCCTGCATACGGTATATTTCTTGCAGTTGATGGCAATGCAAGACCAACTGCTGAAAAAGGATAGTAAACCAATGACTGCAAAGCAGCCTTTTTACCATGTATTGCTGAAATATTTACCATCATTGTTATAAGGTCTTTAGTAATGTTGGCAAGAAAGAACGCAGGGTTTCTTGTAGTATAGTTAACAGCCATTATCCTTGCAGCATGTGTTGCGAGAAGTATAACATTTTCAACATCAGCTCTCGGTACTTGACCAAGTGCTCTTTCAAGAAATGGGTCTGTTACTTTAAACACTACTCTATTTCCATCCCTGAGATAACTATAATATCCCTCTTTATTCTTATAGCTTCTATTGAATTCTCTGTCTAATACATCCCTTTTTACAATTTGTATTTTATCTGCAAGCAATCCTTCTCTTGCACTCAATAAATTATCCAAACGAACACCAACCTCATTAACTTCCTTTCTTGCTATCGCAACATTACGAGCATTGATTGAAGCACCAACAACATCTACAACCCTTCTATCGCTCCCCTTTGCCCTTCTTAATATGTCATCTGAAGCATTAAATAATTCTGTTGCAAAGTTCCTATCTCTTTCAATTTCTCTTCTTAATGGAACATAATGGTCTGTTGCAGTAGAAATATTCAAAAACTCGTCATCACGAAGAAGACCGTAATCTCTCAAGAATGTAAGCGTCTCACGATTAAACTCATATAATTTTGTAGCAAAGTTCTCAAAATAGTTTTCACCGTATTTTTCGTTTAGTTCTCCAATCCTGATTTCAGCTTCTCCATCCGTAAGACCAGCACCTCTTTTCGTGTTTGTACTTCTATTATATGAAGGAGCTCTTCTTGCTTGAAGATATGAATTCAAATCTTGCTGGAACTCTTCAAAACTTATACGTGAAACTCTATCACGACCTGCATTATAGTTATTAAATAATGAAACCTCATCTGCAACAAAATCATCCACAGCAACCTTCACTTTTTCTGTTTCAGCAGCAAGAATTGAACGAAGAACTTGGTGATGAATATAAGGATTCAAATCGTCTGGAAGAACAGGAATGCCTAAATCAGTCATTGCTTCATAAACTGAACGTGCTTCTCCTATTAAACGATTTTGAGTTGCCTCTGTAACCGAAAGACGAGCATCTGTTAACGCCTTTTGTATCCGTGTTCCAAGAACAGAAGCAATATCCTCAGCCCTATTACCTCTCAAAAAGAAGTTTCTTCCCACCGTTGAATCAACTGGTAGATTACTTTGTATATTACCAACCTCTTCTACCATATCGTATATACTTTCTAATTGTTGTTCTGGGGTATTGCCAAGATTATTTATCTCTCTATTAAACGCATTAAGAACTGTTGTATCTTGTGTATTCTCTGTATTCCTTAAATTATTTATCTCTCTCGTTTTCTGACCATACTCTCTAATATAACTTGACATTTCTGTAACCTCCTCTCTTGTCATATCAAGGTCTTTTGAAAACCTTCTAAAGTGATTTTCAAATCTCTGTCCAAGTTTTTGTGGTGTTAGGTTTGCCAACTCTACTTCTCTTTGTAGTTCAAGTAAATTATCCAATTCTTGTTCAAGTGTTCTAATTCTTCCCGGGATACCCTCGCGAGCAAGCCTGTTGAAATGCAATAGTGCGGAATACTCTGGGTCTAATGGGTTCAACCTTGTCAACTCATCGTCTAACTCAAATAGTCTGTCCCGTAATGTTTTACTTTCTTCTGTAACTTCCCTTATTGACCTTTGTAATGCTCCAGGCTCACCACGTTGTCTTATAGTATTATCAATAATATCTGAATGTGCACGCTGCGTCCTTACGAGTTCTCGTATCCTATCAATAGCTTCATTCCTTTCAATACTTATAGATTCTCTGTTATATACTATCCTTCTTTCAGCCTCTATTTCTTCTTCAATCCTTCTTATGTTTCTTCTTGCATTTCGTTCTATTGTACGACTTCTACCGACTGGCGGAACAATAACACTTTGTCTTGCTGAATCGGCCGATTCAGTTGCTAATCTCAAAAAACCTTCAACACTTCTTCTTGTTTGTCTGCTCTTCTTAAACAATAATCGTGTTAATTTAGCAGAAACTTGTTGTCTTTCAAGCTCTTTTGTAACCACTGCTAAATGCTGATATAAGTGTCTGCTATTATTTAGCAACAAGTCGTCTCTAAATAGATTTATATACATATCTGCTCCATTCTTTTGTATATATGATTGAAAATCTGCTCTACTTGAAAATCTTGTCCCTATAGCATTTACCATTGAACGTAATGAATTTGGAATTTTTGCTTGACGTAATGCTTCTTGAGATAATCTACTCTTTGCTATTGCTCGTGCAGTATTTTGTACCTGTGAAGTATGACCACTAAATACACCCTCTTGCACTGCTTTATCTATGTTATATACATACTGAAGATTTCTATCTAACTGTTGTGGAGACAAATGTTTAACCCTATCAACAATTGCCTTATTGATAAAGTTCCCAATCTCGTCTGAGTTGCTCATTCCTGATATTTTTCTTGCAAGGTCATCTAATCTATAGCTATCAAGAATAATACCACCACCATTTTCAGTTAATATTCTCTTTATAATACTTGTATCTGTACTCGTTGCCATTTCTTTATAGAGGTTATCTCTCAATGTCATTTTATTTATATCCCCAATAGCATCAACAGTTGGTAACAATGATGTTTGCTGTCTTACTAACTGCGTTAACCCAGACCTTGATAAGTATCCTCCGAGTTGATATATACCCACAGCATCGTATGCCTCTAATCCACCAATCAGTATTTCACCAGCCACTGCTCCGCTCCCTCTTATATACGTTGATTTTCCTAATGGATACACACCTGTTCTTTCTGGGTCATACAAATCTAAAAGTTCATCTTTCAATATATTATCAACAAAGTCAGTACCTAAAATAGAGTTTGTTATATCAGTATCTGCTGTTATTTCATCTATTTGCGCACTCCTTAATAAATCAGCCCAGTTTTGACCTAATCCAAGTGTCTCTGTTATATCAGCTGCTGCTTCTGTTAACGTATTATTGGCAGATAAAAATGCTGATGTTGCAGCTCTTGCTGCATTACCATAAAAAGTTGACAACCTTATACCACCTTCTTCTTCTCGTCCTTGTCTTTGTATTATTTCACTTGGCGATATTAAATCACCACTTGAAGTACCTTGAACCAATTGACTACCTACTCCACTCGCTGCACCTGCTTGCACAGCTCCACCAACATCAAGAAGACCATCTGGTTGTTCTTGTGTTACTTGCTCTGGTTGTTGAACTACGTGTCTTTCTACTGGAGTTATAAGTCGCAATAATCTATCATTTGCACCAGTAACTCCTCCTTCTACATCACGCAGCGTTTCAAGAATCTCGGCCGTAGATGGTATATTCGTTATTATAGGAGAACCAAATGTAGTGAGCCTGTGCTCCAAAAAAGTAGTATCCTCTGAAACACCGTAGGCATCTGTCAATCTACTCCTTAATCTCCTTGCTGTCATTTCAAGTTGACCCTGTCTCACAGTCGCTCCACGAGATTGTTGTTCTTGTGCCTGTTCTATTACATTTGAAGGAGTATTAAGCACATTATTCTCTACAAAAGTTCTCGTTGTATCTCTTGCGAGACCAGCCATAAAGAAACTATTTTGCGTATGGGCAACCGAAGAACCTCTTGATATTTCATCTAAAGATAGAGGTCTTCCCACCTCATATTGTGTAACACCGTATGCTTTTAGTATTTGATTTAAATCTGCCATGTAATCAATCTAACCTCCAAGTCCCAAACGTACTCCTACAGTCCACCTTCTAAAGTCGCCAGTTTCATCATAAATCTCTCTTGCTGCACTGAGATTATTCTCTTCGTTATTCAACCAAGTCCTCATTTGTGTCCTTGTTGCATTTGCATTACCCATTAAACCCCTAACTAATTCAGCAACTGCTGAATCACCAATATTTATTTGCATAAGACCAACAGAATACTCATTACCAACATTTCTTAATGCTGTTCTGTTTCCTTCACTTTCACCTTCCATTATAGCCAAAACATCATTTACAACATACGATGGAAATGCTTGCGATACAGCAGACCTGTGTCTTTCTACTGCTCTTGAAATAGGAACCGTAGCACCAGTAGATATGTTTACTTGTTCTCTCGTACCACTTGCTGGTTGACTATTTTCTATCAATTCATCTATCTGTCCCCTTGTTTGTGTTTCACCCCTTACTTGATTTTGAGTCTGCCTTTGTTGTTCAGCCCTATCAAGAATATCTCTATTTTCTTCTGCACGTGTTGTTGTAGTTGTTGTTACAGGTCTTTCTTCAGGTTGTGCTATTCTCTTCCAATTATTGTATGCAGAAATCCAAATATTAGGTCTTGCTTCTATATCCTGTATAACATCTGTAGCACTTCTATACGTTCCCGTATTACGCAATATCTCGTATCTCAAAAACTGACCAATATCATTAGCATCTCCAAATCTAACTTCTATTTGACCAGTGGGACTTTGAAATAGCTGCCTCTCTCCTCTTCCCGTTCCAATACTTGAAATAATATCTTCGTTCGTAAATACATCTTGGTATATATTTCTTATTAAGTAGTCTTCATAAATTTGCTGTGCCCTCTGTCGTGCTCGCTCTCTCGCTCTTGCACCTTCTCGTTGCGATTCATCTCTATATGTAGGGTCTGAATTTATCTCAGATATAATATTTGTCGCAAGCATTTCTGTTACTTGACTTGGTATTGATACACCTGATAAATCTTGAAGTATATTTCTATTTGTTCTATCATTTGATACCTGCTCTGGTTCTAAATCTGAAGGAAAACTGACCTCCTCCCCCGTTCTTCTATCTATTCCTGTATATGTTACATTACCGTTCTCATCTACTCTATATCCCCCACCAATAACGCTTACATTATTTCCTGATTGATTTGGTAAAATATTAAACCCTTCTGGCGGACTCACAACAATATTTCTTCCAGTTGCCCTATCATAAAGAAGCATACCAGATACATTACCATCGTCATCTACCAATGTTCCAAGAGGAAAAAAGTTTGTCCTATCCCCAGTCTCTCCTACAAGAGCTCCAGAGTTTGCGAGGAATTCAACCATCTCTGGTAAGAATTCAGCATTCCCATACAAACTCTCACTCAGTGGTGTAAGTGCATCTGTGAGTGATGTCGGTATTTGGTCAAATGTAACACCAGCAGCAACTGCCTGTGCAATTCTATCCATTACATAATCAGCTTGTGCTTGATTAAATGCTTGTTGTCTTTGTGCAATCTCAATATTTCTCAATTGAACATTCTGTTGTAACTCATATAATCGTATAAACCTATCTACTCCAGCGTTATATGCTGCAAGTTCGTTTTGATATGTCTGTTGACCCAATTGAACAAGAGAATTTACCAGATTCGTTCGTGATACTATTTGTGATTGTATAAATTGTCGTTCTCTCAATAGAGCACCCCTCCTCTCATCTGCATTACGCTGAAGCTGTTGTGTTTCAGCATTGATTATATCAAGAGGGGCAAGCCTATTCCTGGTTGTCGCAATAGCACCTCTTACATCTGCATCAAACGTTCCAATCTCTGAATCCAAGACACTTAACTGGTCATTAAGTGATTGTATTCCAGCCTCATCATACAATCGTTGTGCCTCCTGGAGTGCATCATATACAGGAGGTGCTTGAAGTTGCTCCATAGCAGTAAATAACTCATCGTCTTGAGTTGTAGTCTCTTCAAGTTCCCTCGCAAACGTTGGCTCTTCTTCCTGACCAACAGGAATTGCTTCATTTATATTCTGTGTCTCAAGCGTTAGCTCTTGGTCTAATGGGTCTGGTTGAATAGTGGAAGGAACTGGAACAGGGGGAAGTTCAGGAAGTGGAAGAGCTGGAGCAGCCTCCTGTCGTTCACGCTGATTTTGTTGAGTTGTTATGGGGGGTAGGTCTCTTCTGAATGGTGGCATAGTGGTGTCTTTTTATACTTTATTTTACCATAAAACAAAACAAAAAATACACCACTACAAGAGGCGTTATTGTGTATAAGTGAATATATATTTTATTATATCACATATACCTCACAACAGTATGTCTTCTTCTCTGTGATTCACTCATCTTCTTTCGTGTCTCCATAGATTGCTTTCATTTTTTATTCTTTTTCTCTTTCAATCTCATCTAATAGCGGTTGTCTTTTGCCAAATTTTTTCTCATAATTTCCCTCAAAAACCTCACAAACATCTTTAAGAATATCGGTTACCCACCGCATATCTTTTTCTTCTACATACATCCTATAACAATGACTTTCATTACTCTCAAAAGCACTTAATCTAACACTTATTTTAGACATAAAAATTATCTTTAATGATATTACAAATCATCCTACACTATTTTATTATTGATTGCAACCCCCCTACTACCGGTACGAACATAAATAAGGGGTTCTACACGTGTATTGAGAACATTAGGAGATGGTTCAATATCCTCTGTTGCAAGTTCAGGGTTTCCTCTTCTTCTATCTTCTAAATCTATTACTATTTCTTGAGGCATATTAGTATTCCAAATTAAATGAAACTAACTTGTATTTCTTCGTTCCAGCTATCGTTACAATAAAACGAAACGCAATATCTTCTTGTATTTTGGTACATTCATATATTTTCTTATTCCTTCCAAAACCACCAAGAACATTTAGTGGAACAGATGAGCCTGTAACAATTTGCTTTACAGCAATCCTCGTCTCGCCAAGCGGTTCTAAAAATTCCAAATAAAACTTCGCTGGCTTCAATGACCTTGCATTATTTACACTTATCACACGAGTTGTAAAACTTGCATCTGCGTATCCATCACCCTCTACTCTAAATGTGGTATCTGTTGCAACACCGACCTCTCCACCAAAAGTAGTCAATGCACGAATGTAATTTGTTCCTGTACTAATATCCTCGTGTTCTATATTGAAAATTAAACTTTGACCATTTTGAAATACAGAATATATCCTCCTACCAACAGCAAATAGTGTTAGCCCATGCCTTCTTATTATATTACTTGGCAATATCTCACCCTCCTTAAATGAAGGTATCTTCTTTGCAAACTCTGAAGAGTATCCATTAAATCCGTATAACCTACCTTCTTCTCCTGTAGCAACAAGAACACCTGAACCAATAGGCATAAAAGCTGTTACTGATTTCTCTGGAATAGAAGCAGAAGAAGTCCAGGAAACATTTACAGTATCCCAAACAAATATGAGAGACTCGTCATCTATTCCATAAGCGTTTTGTGTTCCAATTAAGAGAGCATTTTGTATTTGAGAAAGAGCCCGTATCCTATACTCACCAAAAGTATCAAGACCTTTTCGTATAAATCCATCACCACGAACAGTAGCAACAACACTTGCGTCTCCAATATAGAGAATATCGTTTATTTGGTACATTGGGTGGAACTCACTATCTCCATTCAAGAAGAATCTCCACGCATCTTCTCGTGTGTCCCAATCCTCACCCTTTTCCCACCTTCCAATAGCGTTTCTTGTTGTGTAATAAATATAATCCCCATACTGTCTTGCTTCAATAAAATCACTTTCAACAGTGAAATCATACGTAACAGAATTAGATAAAGCAGTAATACTACCGAAGAATACACTTCCCAAGTTAGTAGTCATTACTGTTGTTCCTGATATACCAATACCTCTGTATGTAGTATTTACAATCTCGTTATCATACGCTGAAGAATACGAGATACCACCAGCTGACCCTTGTGTCGGATTTGCAAATTGCCCAAGAATCAACTTGTCGGAAGCACCAAATAAAATAGCATTCTCGTGAGCACCTATCCTTTCTACTGTCCCATCACTTATAGTGATAGTTAATTGAGTTCCTCCCCACGTTACAACACCATTAGCACCTATTGTTCCTGCTCTCATCTTATTATTTGAATAAAGAGCAAATACCTCTTTTGAGGTTGCCGCAATACCAAGAATAGTTGTATTACTATCACCTGCTGTAATATCTGACTCAGATGCTGTTCCTGTCGGTCTTCCCATCGTAGAGAGACGTTGCGTTACTAATTTAGTTCCCTTCACAGAGAACACATACGATTGATTTATTGCCACACCATTATACTCGCCATCTGGCAATGTATATGGTGTTGTATCAATCTCTACCCTTGAATCAACACCATCCAAATTAACATTCCCAAAAAGAAGTGTTGCACTTTGAGCATCAAGAGCAACAAAAACCCTACCGTCTATATCAATGTCGTCAATCAAGTTAAATCCTGGCAACGATATTCCATTGTGAGACAAGAAATTGCCAACCGTAATAAATCCCCTGCCGTTATACCTATATACGTGTTTGTTCTTAAAAAAGAATAACGATGAGTTAGCATATTCCTTGACTACACTTCTCAACTCACTATCATCTCTTGTTCCATATCTTATAGATTCGGAGAACTTATTGTTTGGTGAAGCAATACCTATCTCGTCTTGCAGATTAAAACCCTCCAAAAAAGAGACCGTATGACGCTCTCCGAAGTAAGGACTATCACTTAAACCCATTATATGCTGGGTGTACTTCGGCATATTATGTTAATAAATCCCTTCTTGCTCTCACACGTGGTGGACGAAGAACAGTTGTTCTGTTTCTCTTCTTCATATTCTGAATCATAAGTTCCACAGAACGTTCTGCTATTTGTTCTCTTGTAGTTATGTATCCAACCCTATAACTATTTTCGTCTGAGGATATTATCTCTGATATTACTGTATTCAAAAGTGCAGTGTGTGTTGTGCGTGGCAGAGACCCCTCAACAGTGCTCAAGTCTTCACTTATAGAAAAATCTTTGAGCTTATAGTTTGCTGGATATTTCTCATAAGAGATAATATATCCGTCTCCATCTTCTCCACCAAACGAGAAATCAGAAAGTATAAAAATATCGTTACCTTGAAATGAGTAACGAACCTCTTCTGGAAACCTACCTGCATATTCTTTTATCTGGTCTTCCGTTAACTCAACAATAGCTCCAATACCAGTGTCTTCTATTGCTGGATATATATTCCTTTCATTGCCACCAACAGAGAGGTTCAACACAACACGAGAAACTCCACCAATGGCATCATTGGGAAGTTCTATCTTTCTTTGGTTGAAATCCGTCTCCGTTGATGCAGTGAAACTTCCTCTTTCACTTGCAAGGAAATAATCTTTTGAAACACGATTTCGTATTCTCTCTGCCAATTCATCTTTCTTTTGATTTATAACAGAGATAAGTTCTTCCCTTGCTGTTTCAGAAGAAGCAGAATAATCATTACTTGTCAGGTTTTCAACTGATGCAATAAATGATTTACCTACCATGTTGACTATACACTGGCTCGCCAAACTCTGCTTGCATTTCTCCTTCAAAGTCATCATGGTCTCCCATGTATCCTTTAATCATATCAACAAAGACTGGCTTTAGCCTGTATTTTTTACCAACAACAACGTTGTTTAGAGTTTCTCCATTTAAGTTGAATGGAGGAAGCACAGCACCCTTCTCAACCTCTGAGTTTGGCTTCACGTAGTATTCAACCAAACCGTCATCACCTACATCCATAGGCGGTGCTTCAGGTGGAGCAACGTCATTCACTGGATTCATATCATCGTCAACTCGTGGAGCAACGTCATTTCCATCTGCTAATCCAAATTCGTTATCCATAATAAATAAGATTTAATTGTAATACAGTATTATAACACGGGGAGTTATCCCCGTGTTATAAACACTGCTGCTACGTTGTTGCGTAGAAGATTGCACCACCGTAAGACGGATTTAGAAGAGTGAACGCAGATGTGTATTTATAACCAATGTTCGCTACTTGCCCCAAGACGTCATTAGAGTCAGACTCACCAATGCCCTTTGCATATAGCCTGAACATTTCAGCCATCGCTTCACTTACACCAAAGTAGTTCTCACCGAAGATTGATACTCTTCGTGCCTTTCCTTTCGTTATACCGCTTCCTTCCCAAGCAGCCTTCGTGCTGTAGAACCATCGCACTGGTCCGGTTCTACCAAACTCGTTTGGCATAATAGAACCTGGTTGTGCATAATTCTTTACTGGCTCAAACGCATACTCTGAATCAGCACCTGTTCCTGTAGTAAGCTGCGCAATTCGCCTCTTACCAACAAGGTCAGTTGTACCAATGTATGCTGGGTCGCCCGGGTGGGTATCAACATTAGGAGTTGCTGTTACTCGTGGCAGCAACGTAGGTGTATGGTTATCCTCAAGTGCCTCAACAATAGTTCTAATATCTACGAGTGCAAGGTTATCTGTGTCGCTGTTAAGGTCGGTGTATTTGTCCTCACCTCCACCATATCTCACATTAGAAAGAGTGTTTCCAATATCAGAAGTTGCAGCTACCGAACCACCCTGTGCTGCTGTAGGAAAGTTTCCTGCTGCAGGAGCCGTAGTTAGATAGATAGCATTCTGTGCTTGAGTATTTCTCGTATTAACGTAACTTCGTCCTATTCGCTGGAACATTATATCAGGAATGTTGTGAATAGAACGTGCAATGAGACGGTCAGTAGATTGCATCCACGTACCTCTTTGCTCTAATTGCTTCTGGACACGCTGTCTTCCCATCTTTTGAGGGTCTCCTGGATTTCCTTCTGAAAGAACAGGTGCTTCCCCGATTTCTGGATACCTCCACCACGTAACAGTGTCAGTACCAGAATTTCCAGGAAGGTCTTGTCCGATAGAAGGAGTCGCAAACATCTCATAGATGTTTTGACCCTGAAAGATTTCCAAGATGCTGTCCCCATAAGCTGCAAGCTCGTTACCGAGCGTAGGTCCGGCATTAGTTGCTCCTTGAAGTGCAACACCGAGCCCTCGCTGCATACTGAGCGTAGAACTTGCAAGCGGGTCTGGTAATCTTGCCAATTAAGTTCTCGTTTTTATCCAATACTACCCATTAGGATTATTCTTGCGATATTCTGCTCGCATTTGTGCAACACGTTCTGTCGCAGTCATATTCTGGGTATTATCGGCACCAGCGACTGAATTATTAGGAACAGCGCTGGCTACAGGCTGTTCCTGTGGCTGGTTGTTTGCTTGTAATGAGAAGTTTTGCTGTTTCTCAACGATGTGGAATAAGTCCTGTGTTGGCAAATTCTTATACGCAGTTTGTCTTGAGAGTGCAGTAACGTGTGCCTTCAAAGGCTCAAGCTGTGGATTAGAAGCAAGGTGCTCCTGAATCTTCACATCACGTTGGTTGGCGTATTGCATATCTGCCACAGTACCTGCAAGAGCATTTACATCAACTCCCGAAGGTTGATATGTATCATTAACCTGTGTTCGCTGCTGTACTTGCTGTGGCTGTTGTTGGGCAACCTGCGCTTCCAGTTCCTGTATCCTTGCCTGCGCATCCCGTGCTCCAATTCTCTTGCCTGCCTCAAAATCATTCGTTTGTTGAGGCGTATATTCTCGTGGCTGACCTTGCTGCTTTTGTTGGGTTTCTTGCCCACCCACCTCGTCTGCAAAACTTGTTGGCTGTTGCTCTGGAACTTCCGGAGTTTGAGCCTGTTGCCCTTCAGGAGCCTGTCCTTCTTGAGCTGGTTGCGTATTATCTTCCACGCCTGGAGTATTTGTGTCTTCCATTTTTATGGAGATTAGTTGTAAATATCGCCTGAGCGATTTCACTAACATAATAACACACCGCAAATACAGTATGTCAAACTTTACTTGTGGAAAACGAAAGACCGTAGGAAAAAATATGTAAAAACCTACGGTCTTTCAGAGTTACAAGGCATTGGGGGCAAAGATAAAGAAAACCCACAACACCTACACTATTATACCATATATCAAAACAAATACATACTTAATCTCTCGCGAGATTTCGCAGCATATTCTTTATCCAATTCAATACCAATGTACTTCATTCCAAGCTTCTTCGCGACCATAGCTGTCGTCCCTCCACCAGAGTACGGGTCTAACACAATAGTCTGCGAATTCGTATTAGGAACAGCCCTTAATAACATAGAAACTAATCCTTCAGGAAACGAACGAGGGTGAAAATGACTCTCGTACTTATCCTTTCTCTTTGGTTTCAAAACATCAGTCCTCTTCTCAACATTATTCAAAACAGTCTTCCTATTTTTAGCAAGAACATATATTCTCTCTGTTGTTGGGTAAAAACGTATAGGGTCAGTCAATGCAGTCCCACAAACATATATCAATTCTTGTTTCACAAAGAAATACGAATGCCTCAACCACTCATAAGGCGTAATACTAACACCATCCTTTATCTTATTCTTATGATTGTAAAACATCACCCCGTCTTCCTTCAAAACACGATAACACTCTCTCAAGACATCTCGTTGATTCATTTGATATTCCTTCTCTGGATAATCATCCTTATACGGGTCATAATGCTCTATCTTGCCAGTCTTTTTATTAAGCTTCTTGTGGGAAATCCCGCCGTACGGCGGAGACGTACAAATAATATCTACAAAGCAATCGGGAACATCCCTCAATACTTCCAAGCAATCACCCTCAGTAATTTCATTTATCTTTATTCCCATAAAACAAACTCTTCTTTATCTTCGTCCCACAAATATCTCGTGTAACCTACTTGTTTAACCTCTTCTTTTCTCGTCATTTTACGTATCATTACATTAAGATTGTGGTTTTTGCGAAAACCTCCTGCATACCATTCTGCTGACTCTAAATCCTTATATCTCGTAGCATCTTGACAATACGTAGTTGGAACTGGAAATATCTTGCCATCAGCATCATCAAGGTGTTCCAAAATATAAACACCAGAAGTTCCAATATCGTGTCCATGCCATATCTCAAGTATGTAGAACTCTTCTTCTTTCTTAAAGAATGCCATATTAACAATTATTATTACTATCTTTTGCACAAACTGAAAACAATACAATAGTACCAGACATAAGCAACATAAAAAGAAATCCATCTTCTAAATCTTGCGCAAGAAGCACCACAAACAAACCAATAATAGAACCAATAAATGCTCCGAATGAAAACTGAATGATTGTATCTAATGAAGGCATATTACTTTAAAAACCAATCCTGCCACAATGAAGCAGGTCTTACTTTAATACTTACAATGTGTTCCTTATGTAATTTCAATCCACTATAAAACTCAATATATCCTGTTTCTTCCAATTCTTTTTTTATTGCATTACAAGCATCAAAGGCAGCTTCTCTACAATTTATCCCCTCTTGGTCTCTATAAAGAGGTCTGTCTTTACCCCATACCTTTCCACTCATCGTCTCAAAGAATAAACGAACCCTATACTTGCGAACTTCTTGTTTTCTCTTATTTATCTCTTTAATGAAATTTGTTCTATTTAGAAAATTCATAGTGAATACTTTAAACAAATAATAACTGGAACAACCAAAACAAAGAAAAAAGAAAGATATAAATCAATATTCCAGTATATGCGTACATACTAAATCTTTAATGCTGACTCAAGCTTTTCTAACTCCTCCTTAACCTTCTTCTCCTCATACTCAGTAAATTTATCACTTGTTGCAAGCCATTGAAGCTTTGCAACAAGAGTTGCAACAAGTGAAACCTTGTATCTCAAATTAGCATCTATAACCTGACATCTCTGCGCTGACTTCTGCAAAAACTCTTCTTTTTGTTGTTTCTCATTTTTGACCTCCATGTTTAAAAAAATTACCTTTAAGAAACGCCTGCAGCGACCCAAACATTATCACTGTACCCAGTAAATAACCAATAACGAAATCAAACCCAAACAATATCCATCCAAGAATCAATACTCCAAAAAATAGTGCTGATATTGCCATTTCTTCTTTTGTTGGTTCTTCGTATCTTTCCATAATTACTCTTCTTTAGCATACATACCTACTCTTTTCATTGTCTCCTCCCTTCCTTTCGCAATCTCCTCATCCGTAAAACCTTCAGCAAGAGTCTTTCCCAAAATACGCATACTTTGTTCCATTGCCTCAAGACCTTGACGAACATTATTCTCATCACCATCAATATGTGCTTGTATCGTCTGCTGAACAGTATGAATATTTCCTCCCAAAACACCAATCATAATCATTAGCTTTTCTTGTTCTTTTGTCATAATTATTCCTGACCTTTATCGTATAAAATACCAGCAATTTTGAGAAGTTGATTCTTTGCAAGAACACCTTGATTAGAAAGAAAATACGAAGACGTTCCCAAATCAATTAAAGAATTATATGAAGCTTTATTGGACGGTTTCTTTATACCCATATCCAACAATACTTCTCCCAAAATATTACCAGCCTCCATAACTTTACCTCTATCCAATTCCTTTTCTGGTACAGCACCCTCATACTTTATGACATCATTACTATCAGCACCAACAAAGATTCCTTGAGTCTTTATATTACTACCCTGAAGTTCCATAGCAATCTCTTTCCACTTCAATAAAACTTCTACTTTATCAATACTAATACCTTGCTCAATCATTTGCCTTGATGCCTGCTCAATAGCACCCGCAACAAAACCTTTATCTGCTTGAATAATAGAGTTCATTATTGAGCCAACAATTTGTTCTTCTGTTACTTTTGTCATACTAAAAAGGAATATCTTTTATATCTATATCATCGTCTTTTTCCATTTCTAACCTCTTCTGCTTCGCCATCTCTGCCTCATTCTCAGCTTGCGTTTTTCCCTCTTTATCAGAAGCTTTCAATGAACGAATCTTACCAGTACCACTCTTAACCTCCTTCTTTTCAACCTTCGTAAAATGAGGCGAGAAAACAATATGGTGAGTAAAACCCTCCTTATCCATCTCTTTCTTTTGAAGAAAAACGATATTATACGCACAATCAGAAGCCAACTCATGCTCGTCAGCAAATCCACCACCCTCATCAATAGTAATCATTGCATTTGCAATAGAATCAACATTCATTTCATACTCCCACATCAAAAGAATCCCATCATTATCAAGCACTTTTTTCGCACTACCTACATAAAATCTTTCGTTCTTCATATTACAATTTATTCAAAATATCCTCTGCACTATACTTCTCATCACCTTGCGGCATACCACCAAGAAGTATGTTCCAATCTTCACCATTATAATCAGACTGCAAAATAGTACCCTTAACCCTCTTCTTCATATTACTATCTAATACAAACTCCTTATTCTCCAAAATATCTTTTACAACATCAATCGTCCTTTGTCGCCAGCCCCAGCCAGCGAAAAACTCACCGTACTCACCTTCTTTTCTTCTTATTGTTCCAATCTTCATACAAATTATCTTTATTCAATAAACTAATACTATCAAATAACAAAACAAAGTCAAGGCATAGGAATATCGTCTGTCTTAATAGCAGCAGAAAGGGAAATAAACGAATCCTTCATCCAATCTTCCAAGTGAAACGATTCACCATTCGCCAAACGAACCAAATCAGCAACGTGATTAAAATACTCATAGTACGCAGCACTATTTTGAGTAGAAACAGGCGAAGCATACGCACTCTTAATCATCTCACTCATAAAATACGCAAAGTACGATAACGACTCAGGTCTCATCATATCACCCTTCTTTTCCTCCCATTCAACTTCAGAAATCTCACCAAACGGCTTCTTATACCACGCATTAACATTAGCAATACGAGCGGTCTCTACATCCAATAACATCTTAAACTTATCCGTTGGCAAATCAGATTGCTTAATCCCCCTCTTCTTCCTATCAAACCTTTTAACAAGAAACTCTACATCTGGCACAGCAACAATATAAACATAACCTTCCGTTATACGATTACGCACCTCTGATTGTTCCAAGTCCAACCCTTCAATCGGACGATTCGCCATAAAGACAGTATTTCCAATACGAGTTTGATTACGGGCATTCTCACCCTTCAACTCCGTTGATAAAATCTCACGTCCCAAGAACTTAAAGACATTATTCCATCCAGTTTTTCCAGACCCACGTTGTGCTTCATCTATCACGACAGCAAAATTAGTCGTCAAAGCATTAGAAACAGGATTAAAGCGTGTTTGCATAAAGTCATCAAAATCACAGAACCAAACCCCATTATTCTTAAATATCCCAGCAATCATTTCAAAAACAGTCGTCTTACCAGTATTTGAAGCACCGATAATAACAGTCGCCTTTTTATGAGGAGCAAAGAATACACGACCCACCAACTTCCAAAACGCAGCGTCAAATGAACCAATAAAGGTATCTATCACTGACATTTTTTTAGAGGAAAACTCAATCAATACAGGAGCAGTTGGGTGCAACATCATATCTTTTACAGAAACAGACCTTTTCATTTTAGAGAAATCAAACAACTCAATCCCATCACCTTTCTTTTGGGGAAGGGCTGTAGAAAAATCACCGTACCTCTTATTGAAATTCTTATATGATATAACCCTTTTTTGTTCGTATAAGAGTGTCTGAGCAGAAGCACTTAAGTCTTCTATCAACTGTCTTGATAATTCAATTTCTCCTATATGTTTCTTTAATGATATTTTTCCTAAATCACTCTTTATTGAATACCATTTACCGTTATTGTAGATAAAGACATCAAATGAACTATCATTTTCAACACCTACCAATAAATCGCTTTGTATTAAAACAGATACATTTCTCTTCTCTATTGTTATTTTTGGGTGTAATTGACACCTTCCGTCTGCATCAAAAACAACACGCTTTCCGTCTTGCATAGCATCACCCACAGTATAACGACAAAATCCTCTTTTAGACACGCCACCACTATCTCCACACGTTATTGGTTTTAGTTCATTTATTGGCATATTTTTCTTTTAAGCTTTCTTTACAAACATCAAGCATAAGAAGTAATTCCTCTTTTGTTGGGTTCAGTATAGAATACTTTCCCTCATATACCCTTATTGCTCTTATATGCTCTACTATTTCAAGATTCCAATCTTCTGGGACTATATCAAACTGTTTAAGAAAGAACTCTTTTACGATACCGTTATAACATTTTTTTCTCTGCGAAGCACAACCTATCATTATTTCAGCTGTTTTTAGTATTGTGTCTTGGTTGTAGATACATATAAGGAATGAATGTTTCTTCTCCATACAACCTTCAATACGGAAATAATTATAACTTCCTCGTTGCTTATATTCAAATTTTCGCCCCTCTTTTTTTAGTTTTTTCTTTATTTGGGAAACAAGTAGAGATTTGGACATATAAAAAGTGTAATTTATGGAGGTCTATTTGTCAATGTTTTAAGG
>VXOY01000016.1 GCA_009839835.1 Candidatus Spechtbacteria bacterium SB0662_bin_43
CAAGATGGAGATGAGGGAGAACTACACGTTACTGGAACATCAACAGATGTAGACGGTGAAGTAGGTCCAGGTGAGTCTGCAGTAGTTCTTGCAGTAGAGTTAGAGGCAGTAGACTCTGACATGGAGCTCCAAAGAGTTGATGTTACTTTCCAGAGCGATGAGACAACTAATGCAGACAAGCGCCCCTGGAAGACCTTTGATAGAATTCGCCTTATCTTAGATGGTCAAGTTATTGCATCACGAAGCAACTTGGATAGTGATGACTTCATAGATGATGGTAGCGATAAACACCGTATCCGCTTTGCAGGATTGGAAGATGTTGTTGATGAGGACACAGAAGTACGATTAGAGGTTGAGGTAGAAGTAGAGTCCAGTCTTACAAGTAGAAGAGAAGGTAAAGACTGGAAAGTAATGTTCTCAGAACAATCTATTCGTGCAACCGATGAAGCTGGTATTCAAGTATATGCACCAGAAGAAGACATGGTGGAAGAAGAGACATTTGAAGTTACCGCAACAGCAAGTGCTGACTTGAAGGCTATGAAGTCTGACGAAGATGTAGATGGACGAGTTCGTGTCTCTGAATCAGAAGACACAGACGACATTATGGTCTTCAACATAGACTTTGAGAACGGTGAAAATGCTCCTGAGGCTACCCTTACAGAAGTAGAAATTGCATTGGTAGGAACAGGCGAGAATACTCAGTGGGTTGATACTGACAACGATAATACTGAGGGTCAGGACTTAATGCGATTCCTTGATAAAGTTTCCATCTATCTTGGTGACACTGAATTAGATTCGTATGTGGTAGAGGCTGGTACAGACGGACCAGAGAATACCGTAACAGTAACACTCAACAACTTAAATGTTGATTTTGACCCTGACGAGACCCGAGCCCTTATGGTAAGGGTAGATGTAGGGGAACTTGACGCAATCAACGAGGAGGCAATGGTAACTGCATACCTTGTAAGCTATGTGTACGAGTACGGATCTGATGACGAAGAAAAGGTAGCAGAGCAAGACAGTGATAATGATGGCAACAAAGACGACTTTGCACCAGGTACAGCAACTTCATACTTCGCAATGGGTGATGCTATTACCTTTACAGCAATGTCTCCTGTTATAATGACTGCTTCTGCTCCTACATTGACCCGTGTTGCATCCGATCTTGGAGAAGCAACCTTTGTACTGAGGGTATCTGCACCAGAAGATAATGCTATTTACTTGAGATACAGAGGCGCATCTTCTGGATGTGGTACAACTGGATTTGCAGTTTCAACCAATATAAGTGGTGGTAGTGCAGGATGTACGGTTACCGCATTTGCTGGAGCAACTGTAGTTGATGATTCGCAGACAAGTGGGTCTGAATTGTTAATGATAGAAGAAGGAGATACTGCAACTATAACTCTTACTGTAGATGTTACAGGAGCAGGACGTCACATCATAAGCCTTAATAGCTTAGAATGGGGCACTACCGATGATTCCACTGACAGTAATACTTGGAATACCAGTACTGGTGCGTTAGACTTAGGAGGTCTTGATATAGAGACACCAAGCTTGTACCTTACGGCATCATCATAGACCCTTCACACCGCCCAGCAGTTGAGACACACATAAAACCACCCTCACGGGTGGTTTTATGGATGCTATATCTTTATAAAAACAAACGCCACAGTGTCATTCTGTGGGTCGTGTGGGGATTTGTGGGTGTGCCTAACGTTTTTCACATCACATCTTTTACTTTGTCATTTCTCATAGGTCACGAACATCTATCTGCCATCCAACTTTCAATAAACCATCGGAATATTGAAAAACACAATCTTTCAATATATCCATCCCCACCAAACAGTCAAATCCTCTGGGTTTGTTTTGGCATAGTGCTAATAATAGCAGGTAAGTATACATACTCTATTTGTGTTTTAACTTGTCTGCTTTTTCTATCAACAACAGGATTGGTTTTAGGTATAAGCAAATACACTGTATAGAGAGGACATTCAACAGCATGACCTGCTGTGATAATGGACGTGTACTCTATGGAGGTATTCCCCAAGTATCTGCAATTTCTTCTGAGATACCAGAAATAGAAGCGCCTGTATCAAACAATCCTGTATATCTTTCTTTATTGTTGAGAATTTTTTGTGGATTTATTTTAGTGGGCTCGCCTGGCTTTCTTCCTATAACCATAACATCCATTAAAAACTGGTTGTTTGGACTTCTTAGTGGCACCTCTATCTTGGGCGTACTCTATGAAAACTTAATTGAAAATATACCCAAGTTAGCGGGCTTGTCGTCTACATCTTGAATAGAAAAATTACCTTCTCCATACCGCTCAAAGCCCACAGCAATAGCATCCTCTCTTGTATCGTAGTAATCAATAAAACCTTTTTTATGCATCAAGACAATCTTACCTGCATGTTCTTTCTGTATCTCGTGCTTGTGGTCTTGAAAGTATTTGTAATTTTCTTTTGCGACATCTATTTTTTCCTTGTTTTGTACAGTGCTGTTCATGATAATGAATTAAATGATAACCATCATGCTATTCATTGGCAGTCATCCTGTTGCTATTAGCGTATCATTGTTCCCTATGACATTCAATCTATCCACTACCGCGACTCCCATCATAAAACCACCCTCATGGGTGGTTTTATGAGTGTCTCAACTGCTTTGCGGTGAAAGAATATTGGTGGATATTCTTTTATACTCTTTGGGTGCTATTTAAAGAATATGCTTCGTGTTTGAATGTCCTCTACTGAAAGTTCTGTCACTGTTGCTGTTGAGTCTGTGTCGTAGTTGACTGCGAAAAGAGTGACCGTGTAGTATGCACCTGTTCCTGTTCCTGCCACCTTCAACTCAATTGTGAATGTTGCGGTGTCACCTTCTGAGATGACAAATCCTGCAACATCTTCACCTGTATCACCTACATCACCGTCAGCATTCAAGTCAAAGGTATCCACGGTATCAGCGTTCGTTGCGCTCAGAATCCTACAAATGTCTGTAGTGATGACATTTGTTCCATCTAAAGAAAACTCAAATCCGTTACTATCTGCACCACACACAGAAGCTGTATTAGTTTTACCAGGAATATACACATCACTCTCTGTTGCTTCAACAGTAACCATAAAGGTTGCTGTTCCGACTCCATCACTTGCTACAAACGTAGGTGTCCCTGATGTAGATACAATAGGAGTTGTTGCATAGAAGGTGACAACCTTACCCATTACAGTAGCGAGACCACTTACTGCGCCTTCTTCATCATCTATTCCATAGAAGTAGTCAGCTTTTGTAACCTTTGCTCTTGCCTTACCACCCTCGTTTTCTAATCCATCTACATTTACTCTCAAGGTAAGGGTTCGTGTTTCATCAGCATCAAGGTCTAATTCTAAGCTTTCAAAAGTTACCATACCATCTGCAATGTCTTCTGTTCCAAGACGCCTGGTACCTTCGTAGAGTGAAGCAGATTGGAAGAAGTCACCCGTGAAAGCATCATCGTACGTTCCGTCAGCATCAGCATCTTCCTCAATCATAAACGTTACGGTATCAAGCTCTGCGTCAGGTGCATCGTCATCGTTGGTGAACTCAACCATCATTAGTGTAATACCATCTGTTTCACCATCAGTCTTTACTCGTGCAGAACTCATAATGTCGTCAGACACATCTTTTGCCATTACATTACCTGATTCTACTTCAGCAATCATAACAGTGTCTGCTGTACCTCCTACAACAAGTTCCTCGTTGTTATCTATATCGGTAGCAACACCGCTGTTGTCATAAGTCCTTTCAGTAACCATTCCATCTCCATCAAGAAGGTTAACACCTACTCCATTTCTACTGCGGATACTGTCTTCAAGGAATGCTACAACCCACGTGTTATTGATGCGGTTGTTTCGCAGTGAAGTACCTACTCGTACTTCTACTTCAAGACGTTGTGGGTCAGCACCTTCATCAAGGACGTCTTCTAATCCAGAGAATCGGATAGAGTAGTAATCTTCACTACTACCCATACTTGCATCCCTCATTACAAAATCATCACTGTCTAAGTTGCTTCGTGATGCAATCACTTGACCATCTAAGATAAGTCGTATTCTGTCAAAGGTTTCCCAAGGACGGGTTCGCTTAGATTCACAACTTGCATCAGCAGCACCTCCTGTGCTACCACCACCAGTTGTCTCAGGGGCGCTATATCCAGAGGCAACACACTTGTCGCCATCTGTTGTTGATACTAATGCAGTGTCTACCTTCTGACCAAACCCTTCACTAACAAATGCAACATCTACTCGTTGCAATTCAACGTCACCTTCTTCTGCTTCTAACTCAACTGCAAGGACAACACCTTCTTCACCTTCCAGCAAACTGTTTTCGGTGTCTTCATTTACTTTCTCTACATTCAAGATACCTTCACTTCCGTCTCCGTC
>VXOY01000030.1 GCA_009839835.1 Candidatus Spechtbacteria bacterium SB0662_bin_43
ATAGTAACTTCATTTTACTATACAAAACAAATTGGCATGGGTAATTACAGTAGAATATGGGTGGACGAAGATATTCCAAATAATAGCGAAACATATTCATATATTGCTGCAAGAAGTAGATATGGGAGGAACATAGTTTTAATATCAACACAAATAGACGAAAATGAATAGAAAAGATATACAAAGAAAACTCAGGGAAGAACAACGAGAGAGACTTATGGAGGAAGCAAAGTGGTGGGAAAAGAAGAGAGTACCAGAAGGACAATTCAACAGGATTTATGACGAGTATTGTGATAAATTTGACCTTGCTGGTTAGTATGTTCCCTCCATTGCCAAATAAAAAATACTCAATTATATACGCAGACCCGCCGTGGCATTATAAAATGCAAGAGTTTAAGTTTCCCAAGAAGAACAAGAAAGGGAAATCACTTTATACAATAAAGGGTCAATACGACACTGTAACAGACGAAGATTTAAAGAAACTTGATATTGAATCAATATCAGAAGACGACTCACTATTATTTATGTGGGCTGTATCTCCAAAGCTCAAAGAAGGTATTGAGCTAATGGAAGCGTGGGGATTTGAATATCGTACAATAGCGTTCGTGTGGCACAAAGATAGGTCAAACAGAGGAAACTATACTATGTCTAATTGTGAGATTTGTCTTGTTGGTAAAAGGGGAAAGATACCAGAAAAGAGTTCTCATTCAGAGCAACAATTTATGAAAGAAAAAGTTGAAAGACACTCACAAAAACCACTCCAAGCATACATACGAATACAAAATATGTTTCCTGATTGCAAAAGGATAGAACTCTTCAGTAGAGGTGTATCTAAACAAGCTTCCCTTGATATTGGTAGCAACTTTTCTTATTCAATAGATAACAATTGGGACATTTGGGGAGACCAAGTAATAGATTGACATACGACTAAAAATATGATAAACAACAAATGAGGCTGTAACATCACAGGATGCAGTTTTACCTTATTATTCGTTTGGGTTTCTGCTGTCATAAGCGGTAGCAATGTATCGTGCCTCATATCAAAAAAGATATTATATGCCTGTGATGTATCATTGCTTTGTTCATCACCTGCTGGGTAGGACGCCTACGTGTGCGTGATGTGGGGTGGAAAGGCGGTTCAGCACACGAAACCCACAGTCCTGTCTGGCAGGGGGTGAATAACCCCTTTCATATTTACCGAAGAGAACTTTGTTTCTCTTCGCCAGAACATAAATAGGTGATTAAGGCGGGCAACTTCTCGGTGATGAGTGTGCCCTCCCGATAACCGAGCACCTATGTTCTGGCGAAGGGGAAGAATGGTATAATAGATTTAGGAAGGAGGCAGAAATGCCACTCACAAACCCCGTATTCTGCTCCCTTTGTGGTGGCAGATTACGAATTGTTGGACAAGGCAAGGCAGAATGTATCGTCTCACCTTGCAACGCAGTATGGAGCTTCTGGTTCAATCGCTCTCGCATGATGCTCCGTGAGGCTCCTGCTTGGCAACGCAAGTACGACCGCAGACAGAAGAGGATGTTCTAATGAACTTCTTCGTTCCAGAGGACTGGGGGTATCCCGTACTCGCTGTCAGGCTCGTAACGATGCAGTGTCCTCGTTGCAAGAACAGTATGTTTCTCTGGTTCGGTGGAAGAAAGGTGTTGTGCATGGCTTGTGGGGCGTACGGCTCCGCACCAGAGACAATCACTGTTGCATTGCCGCCAGTCGTGAAGGTAAGCGACATCCCCCCTTATTCACCTGTTCCAGAGCCAGCCGTACCGTTTGGTTGGGCAAATTAAGGAGGTGGTCTATCTCTTGCGAAGCCCTCCGTAAGTAAAATATAGAGGGCACAACATTAACCTTTTTATGCCATTAAAACAAGTCGTACAAAAAGAAATGCAGAAAGAATTAGATAAGCTTATTAAGACTGATAGAATTTTGTCTCGCACAGGAGATAGTCCACTATTTAATGTATATAGAAGGGCTGCTCAGGTAGGTGTTGATTACCTTAAAAAAGAGGAGCCTGAATTATTTATATTTGGCAAACCGAATGAAGTGGTGCAAGAAATGATTAACAATTGCCTAAAATCTCTTGAGATAAAGGTGGTTAGCAAGGAATAGTATGTCAAACAAACTCTGGTTAGAATTAAGTGGCATGAAATACTCTATTATCAGCGATGATTATGGACATTACAAAGTGCCAAATTCAATGATACCAGAGCACATGGAAATGACACAGAACTATACCTTTGAAGATGTTGGAATGAATCCAGAAGAAATTGAAAAATACAAGATAGAATTATGAGATTAAAAATAAGATTAGTAGATAAAGAAAAGAAATCTGTGTATGTTTCCAGGACTCCTGGAAACAACAACACTATTGCATTTACCCCCTACGCAGAAAACGGGAAGATTTATTATAATTTGATAACTGCTCGTGCCTCTGCGAAAAGATTAAGGAATAAACAAGGTGATGATATAAAGATTCAAATAATGAATGGTAGTGCGATAAGAGAAGAGTATTAGTATGCGATATATAATAGAAGAACTATACCCACGTCCAGATGAGCAGATGAAGTCTTACATACAGTCAGGTGGTTATCCAGAGCATAGGGATTTTTATTATATAAAAAGCTTTGTAGTGTTTGAACACGGGAGCAATGGAGAATACGAAGTAAGATTCGTTGAGAAACTAAAAGATGCTGATTTTTTTGAGACAGGTTTAGGGTTAATAGACGAACGATTAAGAATGGCGAAAAAGAAATATAAAGGAAAGGGTTTTTTGAGAAAAGATTTTTTAGATGCCTGGTTTATTGGAGTAGATTGGGCTGAGGAAAATAGTATAAAACATAGACCGTACTGGAGCACAACAGAAAAGGATAGGAAAGAAGAGCCAATATCCAATGGATGTTTAAATTGTTACTAATATATATGACTAAAAAACTAACAAAAGAAGAAATGAATGTGGTACTTGCCCTCGTAGATACAGCATTAAAAAATATAGACGAGTATATAAACGATGATTTTATGAAAGAAGCAGATGTAAGAAACGAGGCTCACCTACAAGATGTGCTCGTAAACATATTTTATAAATAAAGATATAATATGAATTTCAAGTCCATATTTACACCAATTCAGAGCAAGGAAGACCCCTTCGGCAGAGGTATCAGGTTTAAATATCTTAAACTAATACGTTATAAATTGGCGGTTAGTAAGTCAACTGTCAATAAATACTTAATTTTTGGCAGATAGAATATGAAAAGAAACATTAAATGGACAATTAGAAAGTGCTGCGAGAATGACCCGTTTAATCATTATTTTTGGGGACGTGATAAGTATGGTGATTTACAATGGGTAGGTTCTATGTTTAACAAATGCTGGTTAGCAGACACAGAACAAGAGGCAATAGGAGAGGCAAAATTGATTATGCTGGAGAATAAAGAAATTAAATGTATGGAAGTCGTAAAGATTGAACTACAAGAAAGAGAGGTTACTACTATTGAGGTTGATAAGAAATTGCTTGATGTTAAGAAAGTAATTGAAAAGGTAGAATGAAATGCCCCTACAAAACAAAGGATTGCGACAAAAAAGAATGGTGTGAAAGATGCTCAGACAGGGCAGACCACATACATGAAGACAACGCAGTATATAAAATGAACCAACAAGCAGAAGAACACCTTGACACAGAAGACCATTATGATAGTATAGAGGAGTAGAGAGAACCACGTGGCAGATTGTAGGGGTTGCTACAACAATGCCCTACACGAGCAAATCGCTCTCTATACCCCAGTAACTGCATAGCGGGTGCTGGGGGATATACACTTCTTATTGTATTGTATATTTTGCATGCAAAAAGACGCTCTTGTAGCGTCTTTTTGTTTGTGCTACTATATCTTTATGAAAAAAGATAAACCATTATTACCAAAAGTAAAACAACAAGCAGATACAAATACATTCTATTTAATTTTCTTTTCAATAAAAGTAGAAGAACAAGAAAAATATGCGGTTTACACAAAGAAAGGATTCATTGAAGTAAGCGATTTGGAAATGAATCAAGATAAAATAGATGAACTTGAACAAAAAAGTGGGTTAGATTTCGTGTACCTTATATTTCAAGCATCAACAATAGAAATAGATGACCTATCAGACGACTTCGCAAACCTTTTTGTTAAAGACAATAGTAAAAAGAATATAC
>VXOY01000002.1 GCA_009839835.1 Candidatus Spechtbacteria bacterium SB0662_bin_43
ATATCATAGAATAATAGATGGTGCAAGGGGGTGTAACCATGGGGGTTGACAGAAAACTGAATCATAGTACAATATACCTGTTCTTTAACCTGAAACGTTTTCGGGGAAAGACAACTGAAAGGATGATGACGATGTCAGATGCATCGATCACGTCTCTCAACCAGTACGCAGACGAAGAGGTGGAGTCTCGCTACACCTACCCGTCGCAGCACCAGGGTCCCAAGCCCACCAGCGGGCAGATTCGGGTCATTGCCGAAATCTTCGGTCTGGATTCTGCTTCTGCACTTGAGTACACTGCGAACCTGCCAGAGCTTCCAGAAGGAGCAGAGGGATGGTTCGCTATCCCATCAGTCAGTGCCTTGGCGCGGGTTCACTTCCCAGAAGTGGACAACCCTGCTGAGCAGTACTGCCAAGCACTACAGCTCGTCTTTGAGAAGATCGCTGAAAGCCGAAGGTTCGCCAACTGGCGTGAAGGCTTCATTGGGCCGAAGCACCTGCGAGTCCACGCTCACACACAGTCGGCACTGGATGAGATCGAGGCGAACCAGCTTGGCGATATCCTCGTGATTCCAGCTCAACTCGGTATGAGGCACCGTGGCAGATCAGTACGCAGAGCACGTGAGTGCTTCGCAGGCAACGAGTTCGGTCTTACCTCGCTTGCCGCAGGATCCATTTTCTTGACGCATCCTGAGAGATTCGCCTTTCGGGGCAATCTGTTGATGGATTGCCCAGGGGACGAGTTCAACCGTCCGGGCTCCGGTGTTCGTTTCGACGACGCCCCGATCTTCAGCTTACGCGGCGACATGGTCGGGTTCGACACGCGCTGGCTCGGCCACGCCGTCGGCCGCTTTGGCTCGGTGTCGGGGTTCGTCCCGCAGTAGTTGCGGCTTGAAGCCTGCGGGCAACTCACCAACAAGGGGGCTACCACGATGTATCGTGGTAGCCCCCTTTTCATACCTGTACAATACTCATTACAATACTACATCCCTTGACAAATATGTAGTAATATGTTATTATATAGTCAAGCACATGCTCCTTCTATGGCTTCGCTGTTATTATTTTAATTACCCCTCAAAAGAACAGTGAAGTCGTAGAAGGATGAGGTGCACCAACAAGAAATCCCTGCTTTGTTAAGCAGGGATTTCTTGTTGGTATGTACTACTACTCTTTGCCCGCCTGTTTTTCTTTTTTCGGCTTGGTCTCTTTCGCTACAGGTTGCTCCTTTTCTTTTTTACCTTTGAGTGCCACATCCTGTATCTCAACAAATGTCTTTGGTTGCCGATGTCCCTTTTTCACTCTATACCGCTTCCGTCTCTTCATTTTATAGATAATTTTCTTCTCCTCTTTGTACTGTTCTACAATTGAACCAGTAACAACAGCACCCTTTACCAATGGAGTGCCAATGGTTGTTGCTTTTCCATCATCAGTAAGAAGAACGGTATCAAAGCGAACCACATCGCCAGCTTCACCTATCATTTTCTCCACCCTGATTTTATCACCTTTTTCTACAAGATATTGCTTGCCTCCTGTTTTAATAACTGCTTTCATACTTTATATACAAATAATTACATCACCCATAATCATACCATTTTTTCTCATAAACACAAGAATGCTATTTTTTATTAACAAATACTATTGCGCATACTGGAAAGAAAACGGGATTTTACTTTTTTATGCATAAAATGCCGCTACTGTATATGAATACTATTTTGTAGATAGGTCGGGCATAAAAAAGTAAAATCCCGTTTTCTGTACATAGCGACCGTAAAAAATACTCCTACTCCTCTGCCTGCGGCTTATCAAGCATCATAGGTTCAATGTCTCCACCCTGAGATTTCTCTGTGATACGAAACACGTCCTTATCTATCTTTTTCAGCTCTCTATACGATGTGTTGTAGTGATTCACGGTTGTGCCAAGCGACTTTCCTAACTTTTGCATATACTCATCGTACTTTACAAGGTGTCGCCCTAAGTCCTCAACACGCCTACCTATCTGCTCTGCTCGCTCCTCTATTTGGAACGCACGAAACCCATACAACACCGACTGCAGATACGCTGAGAACGTTGTTGGAGAAACAATGACAACGTTCTTGTCTCTATACGCATATTCTAGTAAATTGCGTGAGCTCGCACCACCACCGACTTCGTTGATAAACAGGTCGTAGTAGATGCCCTCAGCAGGTAAAAACATAAACGCAAACGGGAGTGTTCCTTCATTGGTGCGAATGTACTTTGCGGTCTCGTCTATTCTTCCCTTGACATCGTTTCTAAACTGTCGCTCAAGAAGTTTCCTGCTTGCATCATCCTTCTCTTGTAGGAGTCGGGTATAGTTTTCAAGGGGAAACTTTGCGTCCACAGGAATGATGCCATCTTTTGTGCGAATAATCGCGTCCACTATCTCTCCGTTCTGAAATGCGTACTGCATTGCGTACACCTCGGGGGGTAAAATGTTCGAGAGCACCAACTCAAGCCCTGCCTCGCCAAGATTTCCTCTCTGCTTCTGATTCTTCAGAACTTGTTCTAAATTTTTGAGCTGGTCTGCGATAGTAACGACCTGCTGATTACCCTTTTTTACCTCTGTCAATTCCTCAGTAATAGTTCGAATCAATCGTTGAGACGACTTCATCTGGTCGTGCATTAAATCCTGTTGCCCTTTCATTGATCGTTGAACATCATCGTGCGATTTTCTCGTGGAATCCAAAACATTTTTCGTAATATCAGTAACTGATTTCTGCATTGTGGTGTTTGCTTCTTGCAACCGTTTATCCAACGTCCTCTGCATCTCATTCACTTGATTTTGCAAGAAGAGCAATCCAGATGAGTCGTCTTTTTTGTCCTGTAACCGAGACATCATACTGTATAAGCGCACCAAAAAGACAACAACAATGCCTAAAACTATGACACAGGCTACTGCAAGGATAATTGCAACAATGAGAGAGTCCATACTTCTTATACTATCAATATATGCGATGGCATTCAATCTCTCCTGTTCCACCAAAAGAACAAAATACTATAGTGAAAACTCAACTAATGCACGGAGATGGTCGGCACACAATAGAAAACACCCCGCTCATTACAAGCGGGGCCTCGGTTCCCTTGCTACAATTTCGTGACCCTAAGTCACATTTTTCATCACGCAGTAGCGCGAACTTAACTATTGTCATTAGGATGAAAGAACGACTCCGTATTGTAGTACCCACGCCATTCTTTTCGTAAAGATTGTTCTTCAATCTTGCGCCCCGGAAAAAGTTTCGTTTTTTACAAAGCGCATTCTCAAAATATCAATTACCTCCTTAAATGTCAAATCATATAACATTGCAACAGAATTCTTTACCCCAAAATATCTATAAAGGTACTGCTCGTTTTATCACAACGCTATAATAACGTGATACAATAAACATACACATTCAACATATAAAAAAATAATGGAAAAACAACCAGAAAAAAGAGGGCTTGTTGTGGCAGCACACCCAGACGATGCAGAATTTGGAGCAGGCGGAACAACCGCACTCTTGAGTAACGATCAGTGGGAGATGCACTATCTTGTTTTGACTGATGGGTCAAAGGGTACAGAAGACCCAACCCTACAATCAACCCTGGTTGGAATACGAGAAAAAGAACAGAAAAAAGCAAGTGAGGTACTCAATGTAAAAACGTGCTCATTTGCAGGAGCAACAGACGGAGAGCTGGAATATGCACGCGACTATCTTGGCGCTATCGTCAAAGCAATTCGCACCGTCAAGCCGCACACGATCCTCACCCACTCTCCTGATATTGTACGCAGACACACGCAACTTTTTCAGGATCCACAAGACCCACTCAGCACATACCACGCATCCATCAATCATAGAGACCACAGACTAACAGGAGAAATGACGCTTGACGCAGTGTATCCAACTGCGCGCGATATTCTCAATTTTCCCGAACACATCCAAGAAGGGCTCACAACTCACAAAGTGAAAGAGGTATGGCTGTGGGGCACGCACGCCACCAATTACAATGTAGATATCACACAGACTATTGACTTGAAAATAAAGGCTCTCAAATGCCACGCATCACAAGTCAACGAAGAACAGATTGACCAATTCAAAGAACGTCTGAAAGACAAAGATGGCACTTATTACGAGCGTTTTCAAAGAATCGTGCTCACATACTAAACACACTAATCGGTTTAGTCCAAAATAATCCGTAGGTACCCTTATTAAAAACTATGCGATCAACCAAAAAAGTTTTTTCTGGCGATTAGCGGTAATCGGTTTAGTCCAGAAAAAATCTTTTGGAGGTCGCTGTGCTACTAAAAAGAAAAGATTGTCTATCTATATAAAGAGGTACGTCCTTGACAAATAATAATAAAAATGATAACACAACCATAGACACACTGTTGCCCCACGCAGCTACAGTAGAAAGGAACGAGTGTGATCTATCACGGGAAACGGATGAGTTTGGCGGGTATCCTGCCAGAACTCATCATGCTCGCCGCCGGGCTTATCGTCGGAGCGCTCATCGTCGAGGATGCCCACATCGGTGTCGCACTCCTCTTGGCTCTCGGGAGCGTCGGGATCGTGACCGTCTACACGGCTCGTCTCCTGGCTCCGCGAGACGAGCAGATGAACATGGTCAGCATCGCACCCTCCGTGTTCGCAGTCGTCGTCGGTCTAATCGTCGGCGTGCTCATCGCCGAGGAGGCACTGCTCGCCGTTGTCATCTTGTTCGCAATGGTATTCGCCCTACTCCTGCTGATTTACGCCTTTGATCTCGCAGGTCGCGTCAATACCATGGCAACGAACCACAACGACCAAGCAGACCCGCCGGCGCCGGCCAGCAACGACGAAGGGGACGCCTAAACCCCGCTCAGCACCTCGCTGGGTGGGGTGCTATTTTTTAAAATCTACTGAATATGATACATCACGTCCTTTCGTTCTACGACAACCTGCCACCCATTCTTTTTTGCAACCTTATACAGTTCGTTGCTCGGATTAAACGCAATAGGATGCTCCACCATCTCTAACATAGAGATGTCGCTCTCAGAGTCGCCAACACCATACGAATCATCCAACACAAGATTTTCTTTCTCTATTGCTCGCTGCAACACCCTTCCTTTGTGAAAAATCAAATCTTCGTACTTCACACCACCTGTCAAAAACCCATTCTCATCCTCCTCGTACCACACAGCGTATATTTTTTGAAAACCCATCTCCCGCGCAAACGGCTCGGCAATATAAAATGGAGAATGTGATATAGCGAGCATAAAATGCGTGGGCTGAAGTTTCTTTATCAAATCTCTGGTATAGCGATAGACATGCTGTCTCTGGAAATGGAGCACACGGTTTGACACCTCTATCACCTTATCTATGTGTAAACCCTTTACGTGCTCTGAATATACTTCTATCATCTTCTGAATATAGTCGTTGTAGTGTCCGTCCCTGTTCTGCCACTCACTCAACTCTTTTTCGTAACCTTTACGTGCAGACTCGGGAAAAGCACCCTCTTCAATCAACTGCTCTACCAACTCAACAAAAAGACTGGAACGAAAAATTGTTCCATCAATATCAAATACTGCGCATTGTTTTTTATCCATCCCTTCCATACTAATACATCATCAGTCTACCACACAATAAAACCACCATACATACTTTTTATGCATACATGCTGTTGAGTACTCCCCAGATTATAGAGGGTATGAGAATCTAAGAAAAGGATTTTTACCTTTTTTATACCTAAAATGCCACCGCTATACATACCATTATCTATCCTATAGATGAGATGGGGTATAGAAAAGGTAAAAATCCTTTTCTTGCCTGAGATAGATATGAAAAGTGTCACACCTGAAGAGAGAATATGCATCTTTACATCTCTTGATATATGTCGTATTCTTAAAAAATGAAGAAGCAACTCGCCCTCCAGAACGTACATACACAAGACCCTGAAATTGCGGCTATCAACGATAGAGAGGAACAAAATCAAATGGAGACCATATCGTTGATTCCCTCACAGAACTACACATCGGTTGCGGTTCGTGAAACATACTCATCTGTTTTCACAAACAAGTACTCCGAAGGGTATCCAAACGCCCGCTACTACCCAGACAACACGCATGTAGATGAAGTTGAACTCATCACACAGAAGAGAGCGTTAGCGCTCTTCGGGCTGTCGGAAAAAGAATGGGGCGTGAACGTACAGCCCTACTCTGGTTCTCCTGCCAACCTTGCTATTTATACTGCACTCTTAAAACCAGACGACACTGCATTGGGTATGTCGCTCACAGAAGGAGGACACCTGACCCACGGACATAAGGCATCATCCTCAGGAAAATTTTTCTCCTTCCAGCAATACGGGGTTGATAAAGATGGGTACATAGATTTTGACGGATTAGAAGCGCTTGCACAAGAACACAAACCAAAAGCAATCATATGTGGTGCTTCTGCGTACTCACGGACTATTGATTTTGAAAAATTCGCAGCCATTGCGCGCGCAGCAAATGCATACCTCATAGCAGACATCTCCCACATCGCAGGATTGATAGCGGCTGGGCTCCACCCATCTCCTTTTGAATGGGCAGATGTTGTGATGACAACAACGCATAAGACGCTACGGGGACCCCGTGGTGCGGTGATATTCGCACGGCTCAACCATATGAGTGCCATAAACAAGGCAGTGATGCCAGGCATACAAGGAGGCCCTCACAATAACACAACTGCTGCCATCGCTGTTGCACTCAAAGAGGCACAGCAACCTGTGTTTCAACAGTACGCACAGCAGGTTATCAAAAACGCAGCAACACTCGTGAACGCTCTCCAAAAAAAAGAGTTCACTATTGTCTCAGGCGGAACAGATAACCACCTCTTTCTCATAGACTGTACGCAACAAAACCTCTCTGGCACAGAAGCAGAACAGCTCCTGGAATCTGTTGGCATAGCTGCAAACCGCAACACAATCCCCAGCGAGACACGCTCTGCCTTTGACCCATCAGGAATACGAATGGGCACGCCATGCGTTACAACACGCGGTATGAGAGAGCCAGAAATGGAACGAATCGCTGAAGCAATCCATAACGCGTTCACTCGCCAACACACCGAAAAAACAAAAGAAGAAATGCGCGCACTCGCACAACAATTCCCTCCTCCTGGCTTTTCTTTTTCGTAAGCATGCGAATTCTCTCTTGAAGTACGATATGTAAGAGAAAAGGATTTTTACCTTTTTTATACCTAAAATGCCACCGCTATACATAGTATTATCTCTCTATACATGAGATGGGGTATAAAAAAGGTAAAAATCCTTTTCTTGCTCATAAACAAATAAGAATACCAATTATAGTAATAGTATAGAAGAACGTTGATTACAATCGGTCGCAGCGACCGAAAAAAGTTTTTTCTGGCGGTTAGCGGTAATCGGTTTAGTCCAGAAAAAAACTTTTGGAGGTCGCTATACTCAACCAAAAAAAGATTAGATATGACACGTATTTTAGATGGTAAAACCGTATCAGAACACCTGATAGCCGACCTCAAAAAGAGACGGGCAGCAATACAACACCCAATGCGCTTGGGGATTGTTTTGGTTGGAGAAAATCCTGCCTCGCTCGCGTACGTTGAACAAAAACAAAAAGTGGGAAGGAGCATAGGAATACGGGTTGATGTTTTCCAATACAGTACTACTACCTCTACCCGCGCACTGCGGCGTGCCGTTGGCACAGTATGCAGAAAACCACATATGTGCGGTGTCATTGTGCAACTTCCCCTGCCCCAACACGTAAACACACAATCTGTACTCAATGCTATCCTCCCACATCTTGATGTTGATGTCCTGAGCGCGACATCCTTAGGCAGAATGTACACAGGAACACTCCCTATCCTCCCTCCTACTATCGCGAGCATCAACGCACTCCTTGAACACTACGCCATTCCGACAGCAGGAAAGACAATCGCAATCGTTGGATACGGGCGGCTTGTTGGCAAGCCCGCTACCCTCTTTTTCGCGCAAAAAAAAGCAACTGTACTCGTCATACAGAGCAACACAAAAGACGCTCCTTCCCTCATACAAACAGCAGATATTATCATAACAGGCACTGGCAAACCTGGAACCATCCAAAAAGAGATGATCAAGAAAGGCGCAACGCTCTTGGACGCAGGATTCTCGTACCACAACAACACAACGACAGGCGACATCCACAAAGACGCGTACCAAAACGCATCCTTCTATTCGCCCGTGCCTGGTGGCATTGGCGCCCTCACCGTTGCATACCTCTTCGACAACATGCTAACGTTGTACGCACACTCCCACCCAAAAACACAATAAAGGATAAGATATGACTTTATTTCTTATGTTGAACCTCTTTGTATCCCCTTTTTTCAAAAACCATATCACGCAAAACAAGGGACATAACTGCTATAAACTCATTAATGCTCGTGCCTGTTGAGTATAACAACTTCTTTCTGTCGTTTATTATCTTGTCTTTCCATTCAAGCAACACTTCCTTCGACCTCTCTTGTATATCGTATTCGTCATCAATATCCTCAAACTCTTTATAGAGCGCATCTATGTTTTCATTCAGCCATTCTCTGCCTTTCATTTTTTCTATTGTAGATGTTCCTACTTCATTGAGAGTAAGAGGACTTGCTGTTTTACTACTATGTTTCAATATCATTTCTATCACATCTTTTGATACCTTCTCATTTACTTGATTTTGTACTTCGTTTTTTATCTTTTTGTCTATTCTATTATAGAAAACGGACATTTCTTCTAAGATGTCTCTTTTAAATTTGCTACCCCCAACCAAAAAACAAGAGATAGTATTCCTGCTGATATGAGAGCTGTTATGATTATATCCATATACCCTTACAATACCATCGCATATCTGGCTACGCACATACAACACAATGGTATACTATTAGTTATCCTATAAAGTCTTTTTTTGGGGGGGTCGCTGTACTAAAAAACAGGCATTACGCCTGTTTTTTGTTCTTTGTTGCGGGAGTAGGATTCGAACCTACGACCTCCGGGTTATGAGCCCGACGAGCTACCGCTGCTCCATCCCGCTATACTAAAATGCAACCATAGAACAAAAGGTTGCTCTTTGTCAATAGAGTATCATTGATTTTCCTGTTTTGCAACCCCAATATCCACAAATACTCTACCAATCTTGAATTGGGTGCTTTTTATCTTTTCCTCAAAAGGTACTTATCACATTCCTGCAACCAGTTCTCACTATTCAATATATTCTCTATAGGATTATTAATAATTTCTGGCTCGTAATCTACATCATCTATTCTATCCCTGTCTACTAAATATACAAAATAATTATTTTTACTATTCTTTGCTTCTCTGACCTCGTTTCTTGTCCAGTAAAAATAAGGATTCTTGCCTATATAACTCTTAACTTCAATAAATCTATTACATCTCGTATTCCTTACGTTATTAAACGAAACTATATCATAGCCAACACTATCATCATACAGAGACACCCAAATTATACCTTGTTTATCTTGTAATCTTTTTTCCTCAAACCTCATGACGAATTCTTCTGCAATAAACCCGCTTAATACCTTCTGTTCATTCCGATATTTAGACGCATCAAACTTCAATTTATTTCTCTTGATTGCATCAATCAAATGTTTATTAAAAAAATTTTTCCACTTTGAATTAATAATTAAAATATTAGGAAAATCACTATGCCGATACAGAAAACCGAAACTCAACAGTAAGTCTCTGATATTAGCATATCTAAAACCAAAAGCATTGATATCAATCCCAACACTTCCCGATATCAAATCATAACTGACATATTCTTGTGTAAATCTGTCACAGAACTCGTCATCTTTAATAAAAAATCTAAAAAAAGTTTCTATCAATTGATTCCGAAAGAATGTTTTAGTATAAAATATATTTCTGTATCTATCACTCACTACAACATAACCCTTATCATTGACATAAACCACATTAGATAGGAGCAATAACGGGATACAACCATCAAAATTTCTCATATTATCTATAATCCTATCAGAAAAATGACTATTCAATTCTCGCAAAGTCCATTGCTCTCCACTATTAATCTTCCTAAATAGTTCCCAAAAATATTCTACCGTACCTAAGTTTTCATACTGCCTAATCTCTTTCAGCATATTTAATTAACAATTGAGTAATAACATCGGTTTCATCAAAATCATCAATTCTTTTAAAGAATGGTATGTCCTCATTAATAATGTCCTCCATTCGTTTTACCTTTTTGTCTAAGTTCTCACTGATAATCAAATCTATCGTGTTGTTAGAAAGCATATAAAAATATCTTGTTACCACATCTTCACCTAACCCATACCTATGTATTCTATCCTTAGATTGCATAAAATACCCAGCGTTGTAGTCCCTTTCCATATAAATTGCATTATGACAACCCTTATGTAAAGAAATTGACTCGGATACAGAAAATGGATTAGCAATAACAACCTTAAACTCTTCATTATTTGGATTATTAAACTTGTCTACTACATATTCTCTTTCCTCCACAGGAATTTCACCAATCAGCAATCTGCTATCTATGTTGTTATCTTTCAAATAAGACTTTAACTGCTTTGCATTCTGGATAAATATAGTCCATATAATAGCCTTGCCATTGTTCTTAAAAATATCCCTTTCTAATAATTCTTTTATTTCAATAAATTTTTTAGGAATGCAATTTTCATACTCAACAATTTTATCTAATATGCTCTTATTTTGAATACCCAGGCTATCTAACTCTGCAAATTTTTGATTCAAATCAGGCACTCTCAAACCACTATACTCCAATAATATATCCCGTTTATCCAAGACATTTCCCTCAAAAGACTCGGATAACGATATGCGTAATAATGAAGGATTTGTTGCGGCTTGTCTTAAACGAATCAACCTTGCTTTATTTAAAATTTCCTTTGCTGCTGCAGAAGGAGTATTTTGAAAATATTTGACATATTTTGCTTCAATAAAGTCATATATCTCTTTTTGCAAATCATCCATTTCAACATAAATAGATTTTTCTTTATACGGTGGCAACTTTAAGTCATTTTTCTTAATTCTAACAAAGTAAGGTTTTATATTATCGGTAAAATTCTTCACAGAATCATCCCTATAGGTTGCATTGCGTTTTGTTAGCCTTTCTAATTGACCGTAATTGGTTTTTAGAATATCTTTAAATTTATAAGGATATAGGAACTGAAAAAGATTATATAAATCCTCATAACCATTGGGAATAGGAGTACCTGTTAAAACAATCCTTGATTTTGCAAATTTCGCAATCTCAATAACGCTCCGACCCCACACCCCTTCTACATTCTTGATGCGGTGCGCTTCATCTATCACAACCATCACATCATTATTTTTTAGAAAATCAATAATCTCTTTCTCAAGATTATTAAATCCTTGATGAGAAATCAATGTTAGTTCGTTGGGATTCTGTGAATATAAATGATTCCGTTTATTCTTCTTGGAAATACCAGAATCTCCCGACAGTCTTTGACTCTTTACTTCTTTACCAAAACACTCTCTATATTCATTCTCCCACGGTGCAAAAGAAGATAATGGTCCTATAACAAGTATCTTATCTACATATTTATCACTATCTTTATTCAAATCCTTCAAATATGCATACGCACCATACACAATTGACGTTTTACCAGCACCAGGAACAGAAAAATTACACGCATTTTGCGAAAATGCAATATGAAAAGCAGAGAGTAGTTGTAACGGGTATAGGTTTCTATGCAATGCAAACTTTACCACACCAGCAAACTCTTCAAACAGTCTTACCAAATCAGGATTATCCTGAAACTTATCATTCCTAATATCAAAAGCTTTTTTGCTAAAATCTGCAAAATTTTCTTTTTCGCGTCTATATTCTATGACAATACCTTCAGTAGTGTCGCTTAATTTATAATCTATTTGAAACTTCTGTAATAATTCTTCTATTTCTTGCAAAACATACTCTTTGCTTTTGTTGAGATTAGAGTATGGTATCGACAATTTGTCTTCTCTTTTTTCGCATAACAACCTATTCAAAGACAACACCATTCTTCTATTACTCAATATCAAATCAATATCACCAGTCAGGACATAAGAGTCATGTTGAATATCAATTTCTATACCTTGATTTACACCCATACAGTTATGATGATTTCAATTTTTTAATATCTTTTTCTAACTGATATGCAGATTGTTGTATATTCTTTAATGATGCCAAACACTCTGACTTTTTTATAGAGCAGTTCTTAGATTCTATAGAAGATATCTGTTGGTTTATTAAATTTAACAAATAATCAGGAGAATGTTGGTTCAATAAACGATTCACCTTATTGTTTAATTCGTACAGGCTTTGCAGAGGTTCTTCGCTGTAAACATTCTTGTTATTTTCAATTGCATTTATTTTATACTTTGCATCATTGATTAATTTCAGGGGTTCATTTTTATACTTTTTGTTATTGACAATTTCTTTATGAATGTCTAAATTTTCTGTCAAGAATTCTAATACCTTTTGATTTTCATCCCTTGCATCAAGATCTGCATCTAAATTTTGATTACTATAATCCAAACGGAAATTATCATCATCTCTCAATGAGTCAATCTTGTCATAATGGGCATCTCTAAAACTACTCCAGATTGATTCATCTCCAAAAAAATGCTTATCAGAGTGTCCATCTGCCAATAGTCTGAAATCCTTACCATGGTAATCTACTCTGATATACTCAAAAGCAATATCTTTCAAATCATCTACATCGCTGTCCTTATAACCACCAAATGCTTTACTGCTGCTTTCTCCATAGAAAGAATTGAGCCACTTAGTTAAATGCAGGAATTGATCCTCTCTCTTGTCTAACCTGGTAAACAACCCATCATACTCAAAATGTTGCAAGTATTCATTCATAATCTTCATAGTATCAAGATACTTCTCAACCTCTTTGACGCTTTCCTGCATAAACTCAGAAATGTCTTCATTAGAAAAACCTTTTTTGTTTAAATTTTCTGCTTTCAGGTATTTTTCTATAGGTTTATAATCCAGCTTTGAATCCTCGCCCATTTGAAAAACAGTTTCCAACTTCTCAATTTCTTTCTGGTTTTCTTCTAGAGTTATGGGCAGCACCACTGCATTAAAATATGGTATATTCAATCTACTCAGAATCATAGCCCTCCTATTACCATCTATAATGACACCATCTTTAGTTATGACACCAATCTCTTTTTGCCCATTGTCTTTTATATCCTGCTCTGTTTTTTTATTTCTATCTTTATGGGATTCCCATAAAAGTCTTTCTATCAACTCCTTGCCTTCTCTGGTTTCTGGATTTATAGATATACCTTTCTTCTCCGCTGACTTTGTCCTGCTCAAAATACGACCGTTATATTTGTTGTAAATCAAATACTTTAAATCAATCTCAAAAGCATCCATCCTCTGAGGAGAATCGTTCCATCTGACAATTTTATTATTAATAGCGCCTTTATTCTTTATAATTTCTCCAATTTTTCTAATTCGCTCTTCTTTATTCATTGTAATGTTTTTAATATATAATACTCATCAACCCATACGCAGACATTAATTGACCTATAGGCATAGATTGTCTTCTTGTAATATTGATATTCTCTATTGTTTTATCATGCCCTTCAAAAGATTGAATAATCTTCCCAAGTCTTTTTACCAATAAAACAGGATTTGAATCATTGTCTAACAACAAATCATTCTCATATACATCTTGCAATATACTCTTATCAAACGATATCTTTTTTAATTCAGACTCATACATCGCAAAACAATATAATGATTCTTTCAATATACTCTCAATATTTTTTTTATCTTTTTTGTTTAAAACTTTTATATCGTATCCCTCCCCTGTACCTGAAAAAATAACAACATACCAGTTCTTTGCAACCATATTTCTATCATTCGGATTATAGTTCATCAAATCTACTGTCATATTACCACTCTTAAATGTATGCCTCCTAAATCTTGCGTTCTTTTTCCTTTTTGTAGGTGCTTTAAAAATCCTTTCACTAAATGTGTTTAAATTAATTATCTTATTATACTTAGAGTTTGAAAATTCAATATCTTCCTCCATAACAGGACTGAGTCCCATTTTACTTCTCACCACTTGAGCTAAAGCAGCACTCTGATGGGGACACACCGCATTACCAATTTGCCTCCATTTTATGCTCTCTGTACCTCCTGAAAATTGATAAACAAAAGGAAATCCCATCAAGCTTGCTGCTTCTCTGATAGTGGGTGTTCTATATTGACCGTCTCCTTGTCTCATGTATTCAGATTCGTATAGGATGGACTCTCTTGTACTTGCAGATATTGTAGCCATGATTGTACGACTTGTTTTTTGCTTATTGTCAGGAAAAAACATCTTACCCATAAAGGGGTGGTTTGTTTTCGCGAATTCTGCCCTTTCCCAATCTATTCTATATACACCAGAATCATAAAAATGATCTGTCAGTCTTGAAACAGGAATCTTAACCTGCTCATAATTAGGATCTACAACCCTCTTTGTATTTTTCGGTAAAACTGGAGAAGGCATTTTACCGACAACATCATTAACTGTCTTATGTTTCTTATGTGTTATCTTAGGATATAAAAACTCACCAGTTAAAATCCATTCACCGATAATAAACCTCTTTCTATTCTGGCAAGCACCATAATCACCAGCATTCAAAATGTCACCTTTGATATTCAAAGCTACATCTGTCTTTTTATAACCACTACTTATAGCCCATTGGGCAAGATTCAGGTCTTCAAAAGTATATCTATCTTGAATATAATGCCTGGCTTGAGGAACATTCTCCATATACCAAGCATTCAAGACAGATTTATTCTTGTGTTTCTTAACAGCGATAACCCTCAAATATGTTTCTATCAAATGAATGCCATCTGTCTTATCAGCCCTACCACATTTGTTAGACATTGAAAAATATGTACAAGATGGAGACCCAACAATCACTTCTACGTCTTCTAATTTTTCAATTTCTTCTACATCACTTGTATCTTCGCTCCAAAAATCTAACACATTTTTAACATCATCATTCAAACCATGGTTCAGGTTATGAGTTGCAATTGCTGGACCCCAATAATCGACACCTTTAACAATTTTAAATCCTTGCTGTCGAAAACCCTCAGAAAAACCACCCGCACCACAGAAAAAATCAATGACTCGTAGGTTATTATTTTTGTGCTTCATATCTCTGCAATCAATATATCTATAAGTATAAAATATAATCTAATTATCTTTTGCAACCCCAATATCCACAAATACTTTTCTGTACAATTCGTATGTCTGTGCTGCAGCATTCAGGCTCAAATGGTACGAAGGGTCGTGTACCAAGTAGTTGCGGACGCGGTGCGCCCTCCACGCACTGTCAAGCATAGGAAATTTCTTTTTATTAACCTTCTTCATTCTCTCCCCCATTGTTTTACCCTTCACACCCATCTGTTGAAGTGCTTCGTCCAAAATAGTGTCTGCCTCAATAATCGCCATTTTCCACTGTGTCTCGTCGTGGGTATTCATTCGATTCTCTACTTGCTGCCACTTCTGAGACAACTCTCCATAGTCAAGCCGCGCTACCTTCGACTTACGCAACCAGATTGATGAAAACACCTCGCCCACAGGACGAGATACTTCCCCTGTTTCGCGCAACATCTTCCAGTACAACACACAGAGCCCAATAGTTAAAATAACACTAAAAACCTGCACCGCTATCATCAGCGGTGAATATAAAAAAGCATCAATTGACGCAAGAAGTTCTTCGCCAAGGATTTCCATATTCACAGTGTTATGAACGAACAGATTGTTCGTACAGAGACGCAATCTCTAACAATCGTGCATCGCTATACTTAGCGCCAACGAGCTGCATACCAACAGGCAGATGAGATGAACCACTCTGTGCTGTGCCCACTGGAATAGAAACAGCAGGCAGTTCGGCAACATTGACAGAGACAGTGTAGATGTCTTCCAGGTACATTTGGAGCGGGTCATTCGTTTTTTCCCCTATTTTGAAGGCAACTTCAGGAGTAGTAGGACCAAGAACAACATCTACCTTTTCAAATGCGCGTTGATAGTCGCGTATAATACGCTTGCGCACCTGCTGAGCGCGATCGTAGTACGCATCGTAGTACCCAGACGACAAAACAAACGTGCCAAGCATAATCCGCCTTTGCACCTCAGCACCGAACCCAGCCTGTCGTCTCTCCAAATACTCATCCAGGACGCTATTGCCTTCATTATGAAGCCCATAACGGATGCCGTCAAATCGCGCCATATTTGAAGAGACCTCTGCACACGAAATAATATAATATGTTGCGAGTGCGTAGCGCATATGCGGCAACTCAATCTCAACAACGCTCGCCCCCATATCCTCGTACACACGGATTGCTTTTTCAATACGCCGCGATACTTCACTGCTCAACCCATCGGAAAAGTGTTCTTTCACAATACCAATGCGAACTTCTGAAGGTTTGAGCGAGGAAACCGAAGCATCAAGGGATACGCTGGTTGCATCAAACGCATCCTTTTCAAAAAGAAAAGGAGCAATCAGCTGTGCATCTTCAACGTTTTGTGTGAAAATTCCGATCTGATCCAGCGAAGACGCCATCGCAATCAACCCATGCCGCGAAACCGTCCCATAGCTTGGTTTAAAACCAACCACACCGCAAAACGCAGCAGGCTGGCGGATTGACCCGCCTGTATCAGAGCCCAGTGCAAAAGGAGCCATACCCGAAGCAACCGCAACCGCGCTCCCACCAGACGAACCACCAGGCACACGGGTTGTATCGTGCGGATTTTTTGCTACTCCAAACGCTGATGTTTCAGTGGAAGACCCCATTGCAAACTCATCCATATTCGTCTTACCCAACAACACCACTCCCTGATTTCTCATCTTTTGTACTGCGGTTGCGTCATAAGGCGCAATGTATGTTTCCAGCATTTTTGAACCTGCGGTCGCCTGTATGCCCTCGACCAATATGTTATCTTTTACAGCATAGGGAATACCTCGCAAATGCCCCTCCTTGTACTGATCTGTGTTGTCAAGATGTTGCGCGTACGATAGTGCTGCGTCTCTGTCTGCAACAAGATACCCGTTCAGTTCTTCGTTTTTTTCTTCTATCACATCAAAAACTGCTCGCGTGATTTCATACGAACTCATCGTACGATCTCGCAATGATCGCACAAGGGAACGGACTGTAAGTGACGAATTATCCATTGTCTTTATCAAGCACTGCCTTTATTTTGATAAAACCACCCTTTGTAGCACGCGCCATTGACCTCAACACCGTTGAAAATGATTGAGCTGAAAAAAGCAAAGATGTATCTTGTCGCACAGACATAGCAGTTTGATGTAGGTCGTCTTCTGTGCTGTCCTCACTCTCTAAATCAACCTCTTGCAAGGTCTCCATATAGTCCAAAATGGACGACATCTCTTTTGTGTAAAACGAAACATCCTCATCGCGCATACCAATCCGTGCCAATTGCGCAATATGACGAACTTCTTTTTCTGATATATTCATTATTCCTGTAATAACTTCATAAACTCATCCTCACTCAAAAGGGAAACGCCTAATCGTTCTGCAGTGTCTTTTTTTGAGCCAGGATTTGTACCAACAACAACGAACGATGTCTGGGAAGAGACAGATGTTGCAACTGTTCCTCCGCGTTCGCGCACCTTTGCTTGTGCCTCGTTTCTGTCAAGCAACGAGAGCGTTCCTGTGAAGACAAATGATGTATTGGACAAGGCTTTATTCGTACTCTTTTGTGGCGAAACAACCACAACACCTGCCTCCACCAACCGTCTCAAGAGATCTTGATTCTTTTGATTCGCAAACCACTCGTGTACTGACCGCGAAACAGTTTCGCCAACCCCTCGCACTGCGTTCAAGTCAGCAGGTGACGCTGCCTGTATAGCACGTAGTGTACCAAATTTCTGCGCCAAATCAATTGCTGTTTCCTCGCCAACATGACGAATATTGAGCGCGGCAATCAATTTTGCAAGCGGTATTGTTTTTGCGCCCTGAATAGCCTGAATGATATTGGATGCAGATTTTTCAGCATAGAAATCAAGTTGCATAATGTCTTCTTTGGTCAAACGAAAAATATCAGCAACATCAGTCACTAACCCTGTGTCAACGAGTTGATGAATCAATTGCGTTCCCAGACCCTCAATGTTGAAATTGTTGCGCGACACAAAGTACGAAAGCGCCTCCTTCACGCGGGATGTACACGAATCGTTCGTACACCGCAACGCAACCTCTTCATCGTCTTGGGTGAACGGTGTGTTGCACGAAGGACACACACGAGGCATTGTGAATCGCTTTTCTGTGCCAGTCCTCATCTCTGGCAACACTCCCTCAATCACAGGAATCACATCCCCTGCCCGCGCCACAATAACAGTATCGCCAATCATTACCCCTAACCGCTCTATCTCTTCTTTGTTATGCAGGCTTGCTCGCGACACAACAACGCCGCCGAGTTCAACAGGCTCCAAAACAGCAACAGGAGTTGCAACGCCCGTTCTTCCAACTTGAATAACAATATCTTTCAGCATAGTTGTCGCTGTTTTTGGGGCAAATTTCAACGCACGAATACCCCGCGGGCTTCGCCCCACAACACCTAATTCGCGAAACAGAGCACTATCATTGACACGGACAACAACACCATCCATAGGAACAATCATAGTGCTGCGATCTTTTTCTATCTGCTTCCAGAACCCAACCACAGCGTCAATGTCCGCACACTCGCACCCCCTTAAATCAACAGGAAATCCCATTGCACGCAACGCTTGATGTTTGTCGCTATGAGACGCAAAAATACCTTGCTCCTCAAGAATATCGTACGCACGAAACGATAGAGGTCGCTCTTGAGCCACTTTTGGATCCAACTGCCGTATAGACCCTGCTGCCAAGTTTCGCGGATTTGCGTACACGTTCTCCCCCTTCTTCTTTCGCTTGTTATTGTATTCTTCAAAATCTTTTGTTGTGATATATACCTCTCCTCGTACCTCAAACGGAACGCTACTTACAAAAGGAGTAAGCCTATCGTGCAATGTTGCATCATAAATCTGTACCCGCAATGGCACGCTTGGTATTGTCTTGATATTAGAAAGTACTTCTTCACCATACACGCCATTGCCACGTGTAATAGCTTGACGTAAAACGCCCTTCCTATACCGCAGTGCTATTGCTAATCCATCAATTTTGCCTTCACAAAAATACACTATCTCCTTGTTGTCGCATTGTTTTTTCAAAAACTCCTCCCAGTCGCGACACTCGCTCTCAGTAAAAAGATCCTCTATTGACAGCATAGGATACGAATGTTGCACCTTTTCAAACATTGCAAGCGGTTCTCCACCCACTCGTTGCGTGAACGAATCAGGCGCAACTAACGCAGGAAATCGCTCCTCTAAGTCGCGCAACTCGTTTTTCAAAGAGTCAAACACCTCGTCAGATACACTTGGATTATCCAAAACATAATACTCGTAACTATACGAATCTATCAGTCGCTTCAGAACAGAAAGTCGTTTCTGTGCCTCTTTTCGTGAATCTGTTTTTTTCATACCGCTTTCTATGCTATAAAGTAGTTTCTAATGCACGGCTCGATGTACGGTATATGCCCACAGAACGAATACAGTATTGTACATCAGGGTCAGATTGACACCAGCGCAAATATCCAGGCTCTATTACGGTAACATAGTACTCAGCTCCATTAGATAGCGACTCTTTATTCTGGAGTGTACCTATAGTACAATCATTAGCATCTCTACAAGCAGAAAACGTACTACCCTTCCTCACCTCATACAACGCCCGCTCCATACCCGACTCTGCTGCAAGAAAGGCAACAGCACTATTACCAGTTTCATCCGCTATGTGTATCTCTCTCAAGAAAATAGCACTAACGCCCACCACGATAAAAAACGAAATGCCAAGAACAACAAGAGTGGTGTAGAGTATAAAGCCATTTGTGGCATATAATGTTCTTTTAAAAACAGACAGGTAGTTCATAGTGTCTATGCATCAAGGGGTAATACATAAGGAGTCCAGTACTGATTATTGTGCCTAAATGTTCGCGTAGATTGAATCTTTCCCACATAGTTACCGTTCTTATCTTTATCATCCCCACAGGCTTGCGCGTTGTCAATGTTGAGCGGATGAGCCCGTACAGCAAAAAAAGATGCCTCACACGGCAAATACCAAGGTGATTGCATATACCCTGTCTGGTGAAAGTTAAAAACTTGAACTCCTGACCCTGGCGGCAACTCAACGACATTCAGTTGATATTCATTGTTAAACGTTAATTCCTGGTTAGTAAAACCTTTTACTACCAACCTCAAAGCCATAGCGTTCTCGCATTTATGACCAAGTGGAATATTGTAGTGCTTGTTATATAAATCTTTTATACGATCAACATCTACGGTAAGGTTGAAATCATACAAACACTCCTTGTTCTTTGAGGGTGCAGAATTGATTGTACGCTTTGTATGATTAATACCAACAACACGTTTCTCACCTAATTCAGGTGATGGGTAAGGAGAGAGGTTGCGGACAGCGACACCTACGTGTGTCTTTACAAGGTACTCGTATGTTTGTTGTGGGTTGCCTTGGGACGACTTGTCTTCTATTCCTGCGTGAATAAGTATTGTTATAGCAGGAACATGTCCTGAAAGATTAGACGTCCCACCTTGTTGAAACTCTAATAATTTTACAGATACATCTTCTTGTGCGGTTAGAGGATAGTCTTCCCATTGCTGCGCATTTTGCTCTATTGTTCCTATTTTTACAACACCGTCTTGGAGAAAAAACCTCATACAGAAAGACTGATCTATGGGTGATAGAAATTGAATGTATTGTTCTGCAGATACACCTTGTGGGTTGAGACTGCTCGACATATCTAACCCTCCAAAATAACTATGTTCCTCAACACAATTCGTGTGGTGCTGAGAGTTATCTGTTGTATATGGCTCTGCAAGACGCATATAACGGCTCATCGTTTCTGTGATGATTCTTACATTATGCAATACTTCTTGTTTTCTTAATGTATGGTTTTGTATAGATATGACATTTATAAGAACAGCTCCCAATGCACCAAACATAACCGTAGCCATTGCGATAGAGATAAGGAGCTCTATGAGAGTAAAGCCGTGTTGTGATTTATGGATTCCAGTCATATAAATGCAACTCTCCTCTTAAAATTTCCCTCCCCTGATCCCCCGAAACACTACTTATGATTTGTAAATACGGAGGATCACTCCCCGATGCAGAAATAGGCTTAATAGAAACCTTATTGGTAAACATCGTCGTCTCGGTATCTGGCGATTCATTGCCTAATTGAGAGCCAATATCTGGTTCTAATCCAGAAAAACTGTAATCTGTACACGAAGAAGACAACAGAGTATTTAACGATTTGACACTATTATTACTCCTGTGAAACCTGAAAATCTTGTCATCATCTTTGGCATTAAAATCTATTTCTGTTGCCGATCTTTGAAACTCATATTCCACGCAATAGTCTCCATCTAACAACCGATCATCATAATTAGCGTTATTCATCACATTACTATTTCTCATATGAATAGCAGCTTCAATTCCTGTTCGCATAATATCGACAGCAATACTCTCATCTTCTATATGACGAGATTGACTGAAAAAATTCACCGTCAACCCCGAAACAGCAACAATGCCTAAAGAAAAAATAGTAAGGGCAACTAATACCTCTGTCAGAGTAAACCCTTGTTGTGTGTAACATCTATATTTCTCCATACGTCAATCACACCTTTTTCGTCGATCTACCAGCCCTATTCACGGTAATAGTTTCGGTTAATGTACCACCGTTTGAAATCGTCATCTCAGCACTTAGATCGCTTTCGGCACTTCCATCCACATAAAAACCAGTAGTGGCGAACGGTGCTTGGAATATAATGGACAGAACGCAACCCGACGTAGAACACGGAACAACCTGGGTAATAGAGAAGTCTCCCTCAAAGGCAATGGTATCTACCCATTCTGTTTCTGTGTTCCTATTACACACTGTCTGTATACCATTATACTCCCTATCATCATTACAATCCGCAAAAATAACAATGCTATCCTGCCCCTTTTCAATATGCACTCCAAAACTTCCTACATGATCACCGTGGTGCAATAGTCCATTGAAAGCATTACTTTTTGCGTTCTCTAATCCTTGCTCAATAGAAAACCGCACCCTCTGCAACTCCAACACAGAATCACTTTGATTAAAAGACAAAAATGCAATAGTGCTCAGAGTACCAATAATAGCTATAACGAGCAAAACTTCAAAGAGCGTAAACCCCTCCTCCTGACGTATTATATAGTTACGAATGATAGATACTGTTCCCATACACTATGTCCTACCAAAAACACAAGAAGAGAGTTGAGTACTAAAAAGGGAGCAAATGGGACTTTGTCCGTTCGTTTCTTCCTGCCCAATGCAAGCAATACTACTCCTATTATACCACCACTCACAAACGCAAAGAATAGCCAAACAAGCACAAGAGGGTAACCAAACAAAAGCGCTATCACAAACGCGAGCTTGACATCCCCCATCCCCATACCTCTACCGCGTGTCAGCACATGGAGGGAAAGAAAAAAAAGCGCCACGATAAAGGCAGTAGCAACCCACACCACAATATCGGCAAACGAAGACGAGTCTTGGAAAAACCGAACACCGTTCCACAGAATAATGCCGCAAAACGCAACGAGCAAAACCGTATTCTCTATCACATAGTGATACATATCGTACACCAGTATCACTATCAGGCTTCCCGCAACAATCAACAGGACAGCGAGATGAAAGACATCTAAAAATGATGTGGGGACACCCGCCTTCCACGCCAACAACGCAAACACAACTCCTGTTGCAATCTCCACAATAGGGTACTGCACAGAAATTGGCACAGCACAATGCTTACACTTCCCCTTCAAGAAAAGGAAGCTCAAAACAGGAATCAGCTCAAGAGACGAAAGAGTTGTTTTACACTTGGGGCAGTGTGACCTTCCCCGAAGAAACGATACACCTGTCCCCTGACGCAAAATAACAACATTCAAAAAACTACCGACAAAAAGACCAAAGAAAAACAGTATGACGAGAAATAGCACCATACTACTATCATACACTATTGTGGTATAAAGAACAGAATACGCTATTATACCTCTTCCTGTAATAAAGAACGTGTCAGTGAAATGAAAATACTATCAATGGTTAATTGATAGTATTCGATTCTCAATTCTCTAACTATACAGAGCTACTTCTCCCACTCAATGTGTCCATTTATATCGTGGTCTTCATACGCTTGTAAAACATCCGAGCAAAAATCCTGAAGCACCTTATTATTCTCCTTTTTTGCGAGTTCGTACAAACGAATAAACATCTTCTTTCCTGTTTCTGTCTGTTTAAGATTCTTTTTGATAAAATTATGTTGCGCGCAAAGCACTTGTCCATTTTCTATTGTCGCCTTGCCACCAAAATATCTCGGCTTGATATGATCAATATGAAGCTCCACGCCATCCTTTTTGCCCCGCCCACAGATAACACACCTATAGTTGTCGCGCTCCAGTATCTTTGCTTTTTGTGATCCAGAAAAATCCTCTGAATCCTTCTGCTGTACTTTATCAGAATCGTAACGGTACACCCCTTTCTTCACCTTTATCAAATAACCATTCTGATGAAGCGAACGGATACCTCTATCAGGGTCTCTAAAAACCTCACCCGTTCTTCTCATCCATTCGCTTGTTGCCCAATCTACAATTTCCGGATGAGAAATATCCCGATCGGGATTTTTCTTAAAGAATTCCATCAGTAAATCAAGTTGTGTCAGTGGTTTTTTGCGGTTACTCTGCTTAGCCATCTTAGAATAGATTGGATTGATCAATCTTTGCTTCCTGGCGCAAACGATCAATCGCTATATCACAATATACATTATCTATATCCACACCAATCCCCTTTCGCTTATGCAATCTCGCAGCAATAAGCGTAGAACCACTCCCAAGAAACGGATCAAAGACTGTATCGCCTACAAAGCTGAAAAGCTTAATACATCTTCTCGGGAGCTCAACAGGAAAAGCTGCAGGATGCCCTCCTGCACCCTTCTTGCCCTGACCATTGAAGGTCCACACCCCATTCGTCCATTCCATAAACTCTTGCTTTGTTATGTCGGTCTCTCTACTACCACTGTTCTTTTTCCAGCTCTTTTTATACAAAACCAAAATTACCTCAACCGGAGCAATAACATAAGGAGCAGAGGCAGACATCCAAGAACCCCAAGCCGTTCTACGCGAGATATTACCCTCGTTCCAAATAATTGTTGAGTGATAGTTCCAACCGATATTTTTGGCGATATGGGTAATATCCGCACAAACTGCCTGTTGACCACCTTTATTTTTATCCAGAGGGATATTCAAACAAAATCGCCCATCGTCTTTTGCAAAATCGTAGCATTTCTTGAGCCATTTTTTAGTAAACTCTAAATATTCATCATAAGATACATTGTCTTTATGGGAGTTATAATGAATATCCACGTTATAAGGGGGTGATGTAACAATGAGGTCAATAGAGGATTTTGGAACACCAGACACTCCTAAGATATCGTCTCTATAGATAAAAATATCGTCATAATTAAAATAAGGGGACGAATTCTGAGCCTGGGGGATATTCCGTGTATTTCTTTGTGCAATAGTCTTTTGCATAGATTATGATAGACATCAATGTCGCTCCATCCTATTTACTCTGCAGCGGGTGTAAAAAGTTCTTAAAAGTCAACAAAAGTGGGCGTATCAGGATTCGAACCTGAGACCTCGTCATTATCAGTGACGCGCTCTAACCGACTGAGCTATACGCCCCATACAATAGATAATAATACCACGCAACAACAACAAAATCAATGACGCCACAAAAAGAATCTATCTCACATTCTCTTTATTATCAATAGAAGCAGTGAATAGAAAATCCTCCCTCCATCACTTCTATTGCATAAAAACCCACAGGTAGTCAGGATGAGGACAGGGTCATTGAATATAGCAAAAAAGCGGATAATACCGCTGTTTTATTTCGTTGGCACTTATCCTCCCAAAACAAGGAAAAGAATTGATTTGTCGTACAATAGAGCAAGTACAACCTGCACATTGCTTACGTGGCGCCAAGGGATACTCACCAGGCTATAGTACCGTCCTCACCTCTCGCAAAATCTCTTCTGGAATAGGGTTGCGTTCTGGGCTTTTGCCTGGGTATCGCCACGCAGTGATGACGCGCAGCTGTGATGTGTTCACAAGAACACACAAAGCCCATACTTCTGAGTAGCGCTTTGACTGCGCTTTGCGCATAACAGCAATACCATTTTCTATAATCCCCTCCTCTGTTCGTTGCGGGTAACGGATAACACGTTTTATCAAAGAGGGGCTCAAACGATAGTATCGCATTTTCATCTCGCAGTGACGAGTCCATAGAAATTTTTCTTGTGCCATACAACACTATTTCAAAAAACCTTCTTGTTTCAATATCGCTGCCTTTCTATCCCTTCCCCTGTTATACCCACCAAGGGTTCCGTCAGACCGAATAACCCGATGGCACGGAACAGCAGGATTGCGGTTTTTGCTCAAAATAGTACCCACAGCGCGAAACGCCCTCGGACTCCCTGCCTTGGTCGCAACTTCTTGGTACGTCATCACTTGCCCCTTTGGTATAGAGCGAACAACATCGTATACTTTTTTCGTAAATGGAGTCATATTTAGAAAATAATAGAGTACAATGAGAGCACAATCGTAAGCCCTGAAAGCATAAAGACAAAAATTGCAAAGTTAACCCGCTGCGCCAAACGGAGCAACGAATGGATCGTGATAATCCCAAAAAAGAACGAGACGAGGAGTGCGGCAAACCACTCTGTTGAAATGTTCAACAACTCATCGTAATTCTTATACAAATTCACGCCAAGCACAACAGGCAAGCTCATCAAGAAACTCAATCGTAGCGCTGTTGCGCTATCAATGTTTCGCATCAAGAGAAACGCAATAGTTGTTCCCGACCTGGACAAGCCAGGAATGATGGTGAGCCCTTGCATAATTCCCAAAAAAATAGCGTCTGATATTGTCAAATCTTTCAAAAAGCGATTCCCTTGCCGTGTTGTTCCTCGCGCCGTAGGATTGATTCGTGTTGAGACCAAATTCTCCATATCTTTTACCACCTCTTTAATAGTGTTCATAGAGGGTTTCTGTTTTTTAATCGCAACAGTTTTGCCTGAGTACCGCCACTGCAAAAAACCTGTTATTGCAAGAGCAATACCAACAAAAAGCATCAGTACTGGACCCGTAATGTTAGAATCATCAAGCCTCTCAATGACCGATAGAAAAATAAAGCCGATAATGCCGCTAATCACTGTTGAGAAGAACAAAAAAAGGATGAGGCTCTGCATCTCATCTGTTGCTTTTTTGAAACGAAACATTCCCTTGATGATATTGATGACATCGCTATGAAAATACACCAAAGCCGCAAAAAAAGTACCGATGTGCAAAAAGAGAGCGTAGTTAATATCTTCTTTCAGTGAAAACTTGTCACCAAAAAAACTATTGTTCACCAAAACAATAATTCCTTCCGAACTCACAGGGAGCCACTCTGTAATACCTTGAATCGTTCCCTGAATTAAAGCTTCAAGCATAAATCACATTAGATTCCATGATCGTGAAATATAGGCGTACGATACAGAAAAAACATATCATTGTAAAGATGGACGCACGGCTCATTGCTGCACAATACGATTTAAGATGGCGATGTTTTCTGCGTCTGGACCCTGGCCCGCAAACCCTGGCACCTCTAATATCCACGGCACAGACCGCACTTGATTGTATGTTGCCAAAGAGAAAAATCCCCTTTCTCCAATATGCCCTTCCCCTATGTTCTCGTGCCTATCAAGAAAAGAACCAAGCGCCCCACGAGAATCGTTCGCGTGTATCACTTTAAGAGCAGAATGGTGTATCTTTGCATCCCATTCTTGAAAAAATTCTTTCAACTGGGGTTCAATAAAATCTAAAACACCTGCACCATACAAATGGGCAGTATCCAAACATACACCAACAGGACGAGAAACCCCATCAAGAATCTGTGCCATCTCTTGAATCGTTGTACCGAGCTTTCCGCTACCCCCAGAACTATTCTCAATAATCAAGAGGGAATGGTGGTCTGTGTCGCCATATACCCGTACGATTCCTTGGATAACTCTCTCAATGCCTTGCTCTTTATTGCCTGAGACGCCAACTGACCCAATGTGAAAAACTACGCCATCTGCTTCTAAGGTGTCCGCGATCTGCAAATGTCCAGCAAGTGCTTCGCGAGACATATGACGAACAAATGGTTTTTCGGACGCAAGATTGACAAGGTAAGGAGCGTGTAAAAAAATGTGCTGTATAGCGTACTCTTTTCGCAATTCCTTGAACTGCTGAACAGCGTCCTGTGAGGGAACAGTAACCTTGTACTGCTTAGGAGACGACCCAAACATCTGCAACGCAAAGATAGGAAAAGCGTGCGCCCGCGTGAGCGCGGTATATACACCTCCTGCTGCAGAAATATGGGCACCAACAATAATACGACGTTTCATATCTATTCTTTCACTATCAATCATATCATACCTCTGAAAACGGCTATAAGAAAATTCATGCTCCCGCTGGAAACAGTGGATATATTTCATTACGCTAACCTCAACGTGGTGCTTAGGAAAACTATCTGTTCACGCAGTAGGTATTAACAGACGCACGACTTGGCAATTTTCCCTGATTGTAAAAATAACAGGCATCTGATACGATGAAAATAAGAATTCATTCGCAGGAACATGCCTATGATGACGCTATCTTTCTTGAAAAAAAGCAAGAGACACAAAACGAAAAAGCATCGGGTCGATCCGATAGCAAAGTTTGTGAGTATGTCTGAAACAGAACGAAAGAAGTTTATCAAAAAAGTTATCCACAAATCATCTCACACAAAAACAAAATCGCACCGAACAACAAAAGCAAAAGTAGCAAAGCACAAAAAAGCAGCGAGAAAATAATCACCATACACAACAATACACTGCACAACGCAGTGTATTGTTTTTTTACAAATCCATCACAGTCAAGAAATACAAACACACCAACCCATAACACCTCACGCCTCATTTATCATCACCTAACAACTCACTGCTAACCTTAAATGCATCTCAAAATCCTCTACCGTTTACACTACGATGAAAAATAAGACTCACCCACAACAAACATAAGAGGACCATACAACAAAATACCTTAATGTATTTTGCTATTTTTCTACTCCAACTATTCTTTCTGTTGTCTGTCAAAACCGTCCTTGAGATTTTTTACTATTTGATCATTGTCATTAATATTTTTGATATTCTTTTCTATCTCTTGAATAGGTGGTTCTGATGGCAATTCCTCTGGTTTTATGCCCCTATCTATTAAAGTTTTTCGGACACTACGATTATTATCTTCATGCTCCTTAGATATCTTTGATTCTGTATCAAATCTTTTTATTTTTGTATTAAAAATTGTAATCCCGTTTGCAAAATCTTTCGCCCTTAATAACAAAGGATGAATAAAATCAGCAAGTGGCTGTTGTTGTTTTATGCCCAGCAAACTCTTCATCTCTCCTGTCGTCTTATTAAATAATGCTTTGTGGCCCTTACTCCTAATTTTTGCAATTGACTTACTGCTATTTGTGACTTGAAATACAACCTCTGATAGCTCCTTTTCTGTAGACTTTAATTTATTTCGTGCAGCGACTCTTTCACCATCAATTATTGCCTGTTCTATAATTTCTAACTTACGAGTCTGTAAAGCAAAATACGTTTGTGCGAATGCTACTTGTTCTTTTTTGGGATCTCCATTTTGCGCTATCAAATAACAAGCATAACGTGTAAACATTATGTTATCTTGTTTCTTTATTGCACCAGAGCCAATAATAACATAG
>VXOY01000021.1 GCA_009839835.1 Candidatus Spechtbacteria bacterium SB0662_bin_43
CTTCCTCCACTCCTACGAGCCGTCCCGTCCAAACAAAGCACATTATCTTTTGAAGTGCGACAGAGAAGAACAGGTATTTTGTTGAGAAAAGGATTTTTTGCCTTTTTATACCTACAATGCCACTGCTGTACATACCAGTATCTCTCTATAGATGAGATGGGTATAAAAAGGCAAAAAATCCTTTTCGTTGACTATGCAGTATTTCAAGGGAGATGTAACCAAAGATGTTGAAATAGAACAGGCGCTGTGCTATCGTAAGAATACCTATTATGCCAAAAACAAAACAAAAAACGAACACAACAAAAGTAAAGGTGGAGCAAAAGACATACGGAATATACCTTATGGCGCACCAATCAGCAGGTGAAACAGAACTGGTAGGACTCCACAAACAAATACTTGATATTCTCACGAGCAATAAAAGTCGTGTTTTGAGCGAGCCACTGTTTCAAAAACAAAAATTAGCGTTCCCAATCCACAAAGCACTCTACGCGTACAACGCGCACATTCTCTTTGAAAATACACCAAACGCACTGCAGCCTATCCAAGAAGCAATGCAAACAATAGAACAACCGCTTATCCGCTATATGATTACAAAGGAACACGAACAGCAGCAAGCACCGCAAGAGACAAAAGCACCAGAACAGAAACAAGAACCAAAGCAAGAAACCCAGCCATCGCCACAGAAAGACTCAGCAGAGAAAAAAATAACACTAAACGAGATAGACAAAAAAATTGACGAAATAATAGGTAATCTCTAATCTATGAACCTCAACAAAGCCATTATTGTCGGCAACGTAACGCAACAGCCCGAGATACGAAGCATAGCAACAGGAACACAGGTTGCTAACTTCAGTGTTGCAACAAATCGCTTTTATAACGACAGGGCAACAGGAGAAAGGCAACAGGAGACTGAATTCCATAGAGTTGTTGCATGGTCGCGACTCGCAGAAATCATAGGACAGTATGTTCAAAAAGGATCTCTCATTATGATAGAAGGCAGAATACAAACCCGATCCTGGGACGATAAAACAACAGGAGCAAAACGATACGCCACAGAAATTATTGCAGACAGCATACAACTCGGTCCCAGACGAGAAGGTGCAACAGGAGGTGCCCCATCCCAATACGCAGACAGGACGCAACCATCCCCCAGAACGCAACGATCCGCACCTTCGCAAGACGAGCCGCCTATGCCAACAATAGACGCAGGCGCAGTAACAGAAGACGACATAGACCTCAAAGATATACCATTTTAAACCACTATGAAGAAACAGTGCTACATCTGTACACAAACAGACAAAACAATTGAGTGGAAAGACAGAGACCTCCTTAAAAGGTTTCTTTCAGCAGACTATAAGATATTGTCTCCACGAATAACAGGTTCGTGCGCAAAATGCCAACGGAGAATAGCAAAAGCAATAAAGAGAGCACGAACAATGGGCATCGTCCCCTACTCCCCTTTCATCATAAAGTAACTCAACAAAACAACGAAAAGAAACACTATTACAATAGTGTTTCTTTTTTATTTTCTCTCTTGAATCACATCTATCTAATCATTGCGTCCAAAAAGCCGCACTCCTTTGATCCAGATAATGAACGCGGTGTGTGGCTTGTATAGTGATAAGAGGTATTTCAAATCAATCATTCGCTTGAGAACCCATGCAAAAAATCCTGTGAGCAAAAAACCGCGTATCTCAGCAATGGCATACTTTCCTCCTGCAGACGCTACCATACCAACGATATGAGGAATGTATGGTTTCTTTTCGGCGTTGCAGAGGGACGCAACCACATTATAGGCGACAATGCTGGCTTCTTGTTCTGCTGCCCATGCTGTTTGAGGTACCACAATATCACTTTCTTTATCTTGCCAATCAACACAATCGCCAACAACAAAAATGTGGTCGTGCTCTGGTAGTGACAAAAAAGGCGACACGCTCAATTGCCCCCGTTTTGTCAATACAGGTAACCCTTTTGAGTCTTTCAACACAGGCGAACCTTGAATACCAGCGCTCCATATCTGTACATCTGTTTTCAGGGACGACCCATCACCAAAAAATAACGCTCCGTTTTGCACCTTAACAATCCGCTTGTTCACCATCACAGAGACACCCAATGCACTAAGTCGCTTTTCAGATGCAACACAAAAGGCAGACGAACACGCCGACAGAACTCGCTCCATTGCTTCTATTAAAACAATTTTAACAGGGATGTCGTGGAGTGAGTGGCGATCTTTGAGGTGCTGAACAAACATCACCATCTCTGTTGCAACCTCAAAACCAGCCAGTCCTGCACCAACTACAGCAATGGTAACAGGTGCTCTGGTCTTTTTTGATTGAGCAAAAACAGAGAGAACTCGGTCGCGAATCCGCAACGCATCCCCAACCGTCTTTATAGGCAAACAGTACTTGTCTGCACCCTCAACACCAAAATAGTTTGTCTGCGACCCAAGCCCAATGATTAAGTAGTCAAATGGCTCCTTAGTGCCATCTTGGAGCACAACGTACTTGCTAACAGCATCTATAGAGCGTATTGCACTATGAATGAACGAGACATTGCGTTTGGGAAGTGTATCAGAAAAAGGAAACGCAATAACGCTCCCTATCATCTCTTTAAAGTGCTCTTCGTTCAAAGAGGTGCGCACAAGCGCTGTACCCCGAAACGCTGTTGCAACTTCGTACAGCGAGGGTGTGTACGAATGGTAGCTCTGTCTATCTATCAAACAAACCTGTGCCTTGCCCTTCAGCTTGGGCCCAAGCGTCATAGCGCATCGCAGTCCCCCGAACCCACCGCCAAGAATAACGACTCGTTTCATATCCTGCAACTACGATTGTAAGTATAAAAAGGGAAACACAAGCGCAATGACAATACTGTACAACAAAAATCCGAAAAGCAGGTGAACCCAAAAGAGCGGATGCTCTTTCTGTCCCATCACGCTCACCCCCATAAGTGGCAAGAGGAGTAGCCCATACCCTAACCAGAGCACAGAAGAAAACGCCACAGATGACCACCCAAGAGGCAATCTACTCAAAGCAGTGTCTAAAATTCCAATAAAAATAACGCACAGCAATGCTCCCGTCACCAAATGGAGGAACGCGCCAACGCTATTTCTGTTCTTCCTTTTGAGGCGCGGCATAACAGCACCTCCAAGCAATGTGGGGACACTGATCGAGGAACTTGTAACAAAACGCAGAATGGTCAAAAAAGACTGCAACGCAACAATACCAAATCCTCCTGCTAAAAATGCAGCAACCCAGAGCGACATATCAGCGCCCTGGGTCAATGCTCTGTCTTGTATCGTGGCGAGTGACTCTGTCCAATACACATCTATCATAGAATAAAGCTATTGGTATAATCCTCGTGGAAAAGGATATGCAAACTCAAGCTAAGAGGCATGATCCTCATGGAGCACCTCGCGCAACAGTGCACGAAGCCCTTCGGTATCAACTTCTTTTGTTTTTTTAGGCACTATACGCCGCGGAGTGGATGTTGTGTAGTACTCCTCAATGCGAGGAGGAGGATATTTTTTTCGCGCCATTGCCAAAGAAATATCAATGCTGTCGTTGCCATTCAGCGCGAGTGAGCGCGTTACGTCCACGCTATTCAAATGGTCTGCTATCGTAGAGGATTGTGTTAAGGACGCAGAACTACGGGGTGCTCTTTGTTCCTCTTTTGCGCGTTCTACAGGGCGAGACGATTGCTGATCCCTATCCCCACCATCATCTTCTGCACTAACCAAAGAAACATCTGATGAGTCGCCGCCAGAATGTGTTTTTGCTCGTTCCTGCTTACTCTCACTCTTTTGCTTTGCGCGTTGCTTTTTTTGAGTGGCGCTCTTTTGATCTTTACTCTCCTCAGCAGTACCATCTTCCTCCTCAATGCTAATCTGCCTGGGTATCAACGGTTTCTCACTCCCTCTGCCTGGCAACAAGACTCGGGGAGATATATCGCGTTGCTCGTCTGAGGAAACGGGTTCTGTACTCGCGCTCTTGCGCTTACGCCTCCTTTTTTTCTTGTGTGGCTCTAATGAGGTCGATTGAGACGTTTCACCACCAGAACGAACAGGGACGCTTTTTTTCTCTTGTTGTTCCTGTTCTGCTTGTTCTCGTGCCCTCTTTTGCTTCTTGCGACACTTTTTACAATGAATTTTGCGCTTACCATCTGGCTCAAAAATAGTCCGTGTATCTTCCTTACACATATCACACTGGGCAATATACAACACAGAACCATCTGGTTGTGTGATGCCTCGCGCAGGGGGTGGTGTGCTACTGGTCTTGCCTCCTTGCTTCTTACCTTTATTGCTCGCAGCTTCCAGCATCTGCACTCGCTCTTGGATAGAGCGTTCTATGGTTTCCCGAGGAATAGACCATTGGTGTCGCGAATATCCAATAATATCAGAACGATACGAGCCATGGGTTGGCTCAAGAGGAGGAAGCGTTGTTGCAGAGAATGGTGCAGATGACACGCCATCTATCATCAATCGCAAAACAACGTGGTACTTTCCCAGATTAACAAGGTCTTCCAACACAAACTGGGGTGTAAATTCTTTTTCTAAGTGCTCTGCGTCAGTGGCACCAACCCGAAACGAAACCATAGTACCGATATTGCCAAATACAGAGGCTCGCACTGTTTCGTCTAACTGCTCTATGTATTGATGCGCTAACACCAACGAAAGGTGATACTTTCTTGCCTCAGATAAAATACCCTCAAATGCCTCAGAAGCAAAGTTTTGAAACTCATCCACGTAGAGCACAAAATCGCGGCGTTGCTCTTCAGGAACATCCACCCTGCTCATAGCAGCAAGGTAGAGCTTGGTAACTGCCATTGCTCCTAACAATCTACTGTTCTCCTCTCCTATATATCCCTTTGAGAGGTTAATGATGAAAATCTTACCTTCGTCCATTATCTGTCGCAAATCAACAGTAGAAGTCTTTTGACCAATAATGTTTCGAATTAGGGGGGCTGCAGTAAACTGACCGACTTTATTCTCAATAGCAGCAGTGGCTTCACCAGAAAGCCGCTCTCCCCAGTTCACAAACTGTACCAACCAAAATTCTCGCACAACAGGATCTTGGACGTGCGACAGCACCTCCTCACGAAATCCCTTGTTCACCATCATACTGTTTATGTCCAGCATTGTGGCACCAGGGTACTCCATCAACGCCAGTATTGCGTTGCTCAGAATATACTCCATTCGCGCAGACCAAACATCTACCCATATTTTCTTAAAAACGCCCATCAATCCGCTTGCAACCAGGTGTCGTTTATCGTACCCAATGTCTTCTAACAGATTCAAGCCAATCGGAAAATCAGAGTCAGCAGGATTGAAATATACAACATCAGAGATACGGTGCTCGGGTACAAAATCTAATACCCTATCCGCAAAATCGCCATGAGGATCAATAATACCAACCCCCATACCATTGATGGCGTCTTGAATCGCCATATTCTGTAAAAGCGCGGTCTTACCCATACCAGTCTTTCCAATCACATACATATGACGGCTTCTGTCGTCAGATTTAATGCCAAACGGATCGTCTCTGCCGCGAAAATGTACTTTTCCAAAATAGTTGATGGACGGATTACTCATAGGTATAGTATATCATTACTGCGGAAGTTCGCGAGGAGGAGCAGTCATTTTTGATTGAACTCGCGGAATGCCTGACGACTGAGCTATAGTGCCTGGCAAATGGTAAATGCTCGCTATCTCTTCAACGTTGAGAATATAGGAATCTCCCAAGTATCCCATCCATCGAGTCCGAAACGCAAAGAAAAGCCTGCGCATTCGCAAGCGACAGCGGGTTTTGTTAAAAAGTGTAGCATTTGATGATGGATATGTTCCGCTTTTGGGACGAAGTCCATTCAATGACTCGTTGCCAAATTGCCTCAGAAATCCATTCATATCACTTATTCTCTCCTTGTGCTCTTCTCCTTTTTTATAAAGATACATACAGTGCATAGTGGTCTCAAACTTCATTTTACTCTCTTTCATCTCTATTGCCTTTATCTCGTCACGTTCTCCCTCTGTCATAGTCCACATCGGAGACTGCTCAAATCTATTTTGCTCCTCTGTTTTTTCCCCACCAGACCATTGCATTTCTTGCGCGTTCAATCCTCGCATAAAATTACCCACAAAATCAACCATAAACCCAACAACACCGCCCCCTTTCTTTGGTTGAGATTTCCCCAACTTCTCATCGATGTATTCTCGTGCCTTACCTTTCACGTCTGGTTCGGTAACGCGCGGAGAGATAATCATCTGAATAATAATGTACTCGTTTTTCCCAAGGGTCAGGGAGGCTTCTCCTAATTGAGAAAGAGGTGAAATTCTTCGGTCGTCCTCTGGATTCTCCCAATCTATATACGTTCGCAACGGGAGAACCCATAAAGGATTCTTGTTTTTGTCTTTTTTCACAAGAGTGTACACACCACCCCACATATCCCACGATTCGTTGGGGACAACTTCAGGCAAATGGCTTACATAGTCCTCTACTTCGCGAATCTCTGCTTCTGGGTACTGAGCGTAAAACTTGCTCTGTACCCATCCAATTTGCTTTCGCTGGCATCGTATCAAGAAGCGCATAGCGCGGTCATTACACACTATCTCCAAGCTAAACGTGTCTTGATAAGAACCTCGCCAGTATATGTCACGTCTATTCATTTCAGTCCATCCACCTGCAAGCCCCAAGAGAACGTTTTCCATTGCCAGAGGAGTTTTGAGAACTTCGGGTGGAGGAACAATTTCAAGAAGAGCCCAATCTAATGTGCTGGCAGCCTTTGCTTCCAACCAGTTCACCCACCGCCTCTGCACTGCAAGAATAACAATCAGCGGAACCAAAACCCACCACGATATACGAATGAGGTACAAAGATGTGCTGAATATAGCAGATAGTGTGTCAAGAACTAATTCCACAACATAACAAAGAGTACAAACATCCACCCGCGCAACAGCGCCAATAACGAACCATTACGCAAGATAGTAACGGTTGTTTTCTCCTTTTTTAAATACTTGCTTATTTTGCAAATTCAATAGCACGGTACTGTTTTTTACCGATCGTTGCTCCAGTACTTTTGTGATAATATCATCCTTGTGAAGACCGCTGTCTCCCTGCTTTTTCAAGATATCTACAATAACATCCTTTACCGTACCCGGCTTATACCCCCACTTTTTCAATACATACAACCCAAGTCCAACACGAACAAAATGGTCTTTGTTTTTAATCAACTCGTTGTGAACCGTCTGAGGATGCGTTCTCTTTTCTGAGAACTGTTGGAACGGAGACTTATCAATAAGTGCCGCTATCTCGCGAAAATGGAGCGGCTTTTTATGGTTTTCGCACACCAGTAATGCCTTATCACGAACGCCACGCGGTGCAACAGAAGACCACGAATGAAGCCCCCACATACCGTACGGGCTTCTTTTGATAATTTTTGAAATAGATAGTATCTTTTCAAGGGTTTGATCGTTCAAATCAATCTTCATATCTTGCGTATACTCTTGCGTTGCAACAGATAAAAGTGTATCAGATGCTACTGGTTGATCTTGAACCTTGATATACTCTGACAATCCTGCCAAGACATTGATGGTATTTCGTATGTGTACTTTACTCAGAGCCCACCCTGCCTTATGGTTTTCTGTTTCTTTCATTTTCACCAACTGGTCGCTAATCGCCAAAACCAATAGCAGATATGGTACATCTTTCTCTGATGTAATAAGGTTATCAATCAAATACTCTTCGGTTGCAACACCTCCGTGTTCCTCAATAGCACGAATGATAACATCAAAAATGGGCTGCAATTGAACGTACTCGTCAGAGTTGGTAACTTTATTATACGATGCTTCCTCTATCTGGCGAACTCGCTCTCGTGTAATATTATACTGCCGTCCAATTGACTCCAAAGTCGCTCGTTTGTTGAACGAACCAATACCGTATCGCAACATCAAAATAGTATTGTTCCTTTCAGGAAGGACCTGCAATACATTTGTGAGCGTAGATTGAATATTTAATTGTTGTATCTCGCTATTTGTAGCCATAGTAATACTGTTATAGGAGGTGAAAAGGCATATCTCTTAGTTTATCGCCTTTCACGCACCATAAACTATATTAACAATAACATATCACAAAACAATGTCAAGGTATAAACGGGTTTATTTCATCTTTTGCTCCCTATGCGCCAACGAAGCAAGGAGAGGACTCGCAAGCGCAATAGAGGAGTACGTTCCCACGCTAATACCAATAATGAGCGTTGCCATAAAAATAAACATAGATTCTCCGCCAAAAACAAGGATTGCCACCAATACGCAGATGGTTGTGAGCGAAGAGTTGAGGGAACGAACCAGTGTTTCGCGAACACTCTTATCTACAACAGACCGAAAATTGCGGTACGCCTTTGTTGAGTTAAGAAAGTTTTCACGGATACGGTCAAAGATAACAATAGTGTCATTGACAGAATACCCGAGAACGGTCAGGAGCGCTGCAATGAAAGGTACGCCAAGGTCTCTGTCTGTGAAGTGTGCTATCAACGCCACTACACCAACAGTAATGAGGATATCGTGAAAGAGCGCGATAAGGGCAACCACACCATACTTCCACGATGAAATAGGATACGATAGTTTACGGAACGCAAACGCAACATACACTAAAATAGCGCATAAAACAAGGGCTACTGCTATGATAGACTTCTCTTGTGTCTCATTTCCTATCACAGGCCCAATGCTCTCAAACCTATCTTGGGTTATGGATTCATTTCTGCGGGTAAGGTCTTGCACAATGGCTTGCCGCATCTCTTCACTTATTTCAGGGAACCGTATAATCAAAGAGGTTTCTCCTGTTGCTTGTATTTTTGATGTCTGTATTCTTGGGGTCAAAGAGTGCTCTGCAAAAACCTCTTCAACCAATGCCACATCTTGTGTACCACGAATCTCAAGCTCAGAACCTCCAGTGAAATCAATGCCCAGCGGCAACCCCAAGTACAGAACAACCACAATACTTGTCCCTATGAGAAACGCTGAAAACGAATAAAAATAAGTGCTCAATTTTGTTATCATACTCGTAAAATCCTACTCCATAACCACTTCTTGCGCGCAAGGAACGAGACAGCACACAATTCCAGTAAATAGCGCGTTATGACCATTGCGGAGAACATGCTGATGGCAACCCCGACCCCAAGCGTTAAGGCAAACCCTTTCACAAAGCTTGTTGAGAAAAAGAATAAAATAATCGCAGTGATAATGGTAGAAAAGTTGCCGTCCCGAACAGCTGGCCATGTACGTTTGAATGCTCGGCGGATTGATTCGCGCATCGGCGTATCCTCTCTCTCTTTCAATTCTTCACGCAACCGCTCAAATACAAGAATATTCGCGTCAACAGCCATACCAATGGATAGAATGATTCCTGCAATACCTGCAAGGGTTAATGTAATCGAAAACACCTTGATTACCGTAAGCAAGAGCGCGATATAAAATACAAGGGAAAGAACAGACAATAGCCCGCTCAACCGATACACAACAACCATAAAAATAAACACTGCAACAATGCCAAGGATTCCAGCCTGCCGTGCTCCACTCACCGACTCTTCTCCGAGTGTCTGCCCTATCTGTTGTTGCGATGCAATATGAATTGGCACAGGCAACGCTCCTGCGTTCAAGTTACTCGCCAGTTGCTTTGCTTCATCCAGAGTAAAGACTCCTGTTATAGTCGCCTCACCTCCGCTCAATTTCGCCTGTACAATAGGGCTTGAAATAATCTCTCCATCCAACACAATGGCTAATGGTTTTTGAATGCTGCGCTCTGTAATTTCTTCAAACAGTGTTGCTCCTTCGTTATTAAAATTCAACGCAATCTCTATGCTTCCTGTCAGTGGGTTTGGCACAACAGATGCTTTATTCAAAAACCTACCGTTCAAATCAGTGGCAATAAAACACGGATCTGCAGCAAAACCCTGGCCTTGTAATATGGCTCGTACTTGAAACAGGTACGGGTTACTATCGTGCGAAGGCGAAAGACACAAAGAATATAAGTCGTCTGCGCTCAAATCAACATACTCCTCGTCCTGTTCAGTTGTGTTGTCAGAATCCTCTTGCTCTTCTGCTTCCGTACTCTCCCCTTCTTCTGTGCCTTGGGCTTGGTCTGTGCTCTCTTCACTGCCCTGTTGCTCTGCTAATAGTGCCCGAACGCCTTGGTTATACGCATCTACTGCTTGAACATAAAAATCTTCGTTGGTCTCAAAATCTCGTACCTCATGAAACTCCAACAACGGTGTTTTGCCAATCTCTTCTATTGCGTGTTCAGGATTGTCAATGCCGCTCAGCTCAACAATGAGTCGCGTGTCTGGAACCGACCCCTGGAGCTGCACCACAGGCTCTCTAACCCCCAACTGATTCACGCGCCTCTCAATAACATCTCGTAGCGACTGCAGGGCTTCTTCTTGTTCTTGCGTGTCTGCAATGCCTGAAAGGTCTGTATCGTACACCAACCGCACACCACCAACCAAGTCCAACCCCAGCGAGTATTCTTTGCTTTGGGGCAGTTGTAGTGCGTCATCACTATCGGCAATAAAGCCTGGTAAACCAACGTCCTCCAACACAGGATTCACAGCGTCTGCAACCTTTTGGTAGGTTGGAGGGTGGCTCACCACGATTAACGTGCCTGTTATAGCGACAAACAATAAAAAAATGAGCCATACCTTTGTACGACCCCTTGGGACAAACCACGAAAGTTTTCTGAGAAACGATCCCATTGAAGACGATTATATATACATAGTTAATCACAAAACAAACACACCGTCAAATCGCACCTATGACATCAAAGGTGCACACGCCGAAGAATCTCATCCACCAACGAGCTACCATCAGCCACTGCCTGACGCGAGTCTCGCTTATAGGCATCAAATACCAACCACCACACAAAACATATGCTACAATACACCAATGGCTACCCTTACTGAGAAACAACAACAAGCGGTTGAGAGTACTGCCAAGACAACATTGGTTATTGCTGGACCTGGCACAGGAAAAACGCATATACTCGCGTCGCGAGTGCAGTTTTTGGTGGAGCAACAAAACACCAATCCCGAGAACATTTTATGCCTCACCTACACAGAAGCAGGTGCGACAACAATGAAGAAACGAATCATCTCGTTCTTGGGGCAAAAAGGAAGAAACGTTACAACCAACACGTTTCATAGCTTTGCCTCCTCGCTCTTAGAAGAGTACCCTGATGTGTTTGGATACAGCAGGACGTTGCGACCCCTAAACGACATAGACCAAGCACTCATCATCAAAAAAATAATAGATAGTAACTACAAGAAAGGTGCGCTTCGGAGCCTTACATCCTCAACAGATGTGTATTTTTACAGGCAAGAGATAACGAAAAACATCAACACTCTCAAGTCAGAGGGTGTGCTTCCCGACCAGTACAAAACCGTAGTAGATGAATGGGAAAAGCAATTCAATGCCATTCCTGACGAGGAAAAGCTATCAACCCGCGGCACAAGAGCAGGAAAACTCAAAACAGAGTACGAGAAAGTTGCTGAGCGAATCAAGAAAAACAAAGAGTTCGCGCTCCTATACCAAGAGTACGAGAACGAGTTGAAAAAAAAGAACGTCTACGACTACGACGATATGATAAACCGTGCTGTACAAGGACTGCAAACCTCAGAACAAACAAAAGCCGAGATACAACGCCACTACACCACTGTTCTGGTTGACGAGTACCAAGACACGAATGGGTCTCAAAACAAACTCCTCTTTACTCTGCTTGACCACCCAGACTATCACTGCTTTGTTGTTGGAGATGACGACCAAGCAATACAGCGGTTTCAAGGAGCAACAATAGAAAACTTTACGGATTTTTTAGAAACATTTCCAGAAACAATAGTCATATCTCTGGAGGATAATTTTCGATCTCCTCAATACATCCTTGACTCAGCGCTCCACCTCATAGCAGACAACGAGCAACGGATAACCACAAAACTCAATGTGCCACAAAAACTACTCACAGCACGCGGAGGAACAGCGCGCAGAAAAAGTTACACAATACAACAGTGTGAAACCGACATAGCAGAACGTGCCTTTATCGTGGAACAGATAATAGCCCTACAGAAAAAAGGTGTGCCTTACAACGAAATTGCTGTCATTACCCGTACGAACAACGAACAAGAAGGTATTGCAAACGTGCTCTATGCGTACGACATTCCCTATATAATGAGCGGCAACCAAAACGCGCTCGCCCATCCTGTTGTTCTCTTGTTTGTCCAAATCATAAAAGCGTGCCATAACCCGCAACAAAACAGTGCACATCTCGCGACCCTGTTGCGCCACCCTGCAACCCCAGTATCAGCAGATGATGCAATGACAATTTTTTCCCGCCATCGCAGTGAAAAAACAAACCTCTATCAAACGATGAGAAACGCCATTCGCGCAACAAATCTACTGGAAGACAAAAAAAGCGTACAAGAAACACTCAGTATTATACGAACGCTCTACCAACAACAAGACACAGAATCAGCGCTCGCATGGTTCTACTCAGTGCTCCGAGACACAGGGCTGCTACAATGGATTGGGTCTCAAGAAAATAAAATAACGTTCTTAGAAAACATTGGCACGTTGTGTGACGAGATAAAAAGAGTTCAGGTGGGAAACCCTCAATTCACGATAGAAGACGCCCTTTCCCACATCAGATCATTCTACGATCTCGGCATCCGCCTGCGCCCAAGACCAAAAAACCTGTCTCTTGAAAACGCAGTGAATATCTTGACAGCCCACCAATCCAAAGGGAAAGAGTTTGACTATGTCTTTGTTACAAATGTCGTACAGGGAGTATGGTCAAAGGACAGAAAAAGGGGCAATAAATTAGCGCTTCACCCTTCTATTGTGAGAATGGAGACCGATAAAGAAGACGAAAGGCGATTACTGTATGTGGCTTTGACAAGGGCAAAAAAAGGACTAACAGTGTCGTACGCCCAAACCCATATAGATGGGTACGAAAAACCGCAAGAAAAAATTTCAAGCGAATTCTTAGACTCGCTCACAGAAAAGGTGCCAGAGACAACATACAAACCAAAACAATTAGACCGATTCATAGAAAAAACAGACTTTGTACCGCCTACAGCAGAACATACAAAAAAAACAAAGGATATTATACAAGGAATCACACAATCCCTTTCGTTTGCGCTGAGCGCAACATCTATGAACACCTTTTTGGAGTGCCCCCAAAGATTTCTCTACGAAAATATACTGCGAGTCCCAAGAGAAGGAGACGCCAAGATTCCACTCACCTACGGAAGTGCGATTCACTACACGCTTCAACGATACTTTGAGGTGCCGAAAAAGAACAGAGACAAAACCTTTCTTATCAACACCTTTACAGAACACGTACAGCGAAACTCTCCGCTCACAGAGGCTGAAAACAATGAAATTATAGAGAGAGCACAACAAAAGCTTGCTATTTACCACACAACACGACTGAAGGATGAACACGAACCACTGTACGTTGAACAGAACTACAGTGCTGGCACTATCACCTACGACACCATACGACTCGCAGGAAAAATAGACAAAATATCACCCTTGAACGATTCGGCAGGCGAAGTAAAGGTCGTGGACTATAAAACGAATAGAAGAAAGAAGAGTCTCAACGAAATACTGGGAAAAACTAAAGCAACGCAAGGATATGCGCCACTGTACGATCAACTGATGTTCTACAAACTTCTCCTCTCATTAGACTCATCGTTCCCTTATCAACCAACCCAATTCGCACTTGACTTTGTTGATGTATCCGAAGAAGTCAATGTGCCCATAGAAGAAGCAGATTACGAGACATTCAAAAAAACACTGCGTGATATATGGAAATCAATCCAGTCACTCTCGTTCTTAGAATCAACCGACCAATTCCCATTCTGCAAAGAGTGCGAGTGGTGCGAGCATAGTGTTGTGTAGATACACTATGCGTTACAGAGTGCGAGTGTAAAATGTTTTACTGCAATGCTACATACATTGATAATAAGAGTAAAATATGCTATAATATAGATAACGAAAGGAGGTGGGTGATGACACTCGTCGCCACACCAACAGGCTTTGCTTCCTCTGTGACGCACTCGCAGGAGCGCGCGACAAACGCTCGCGAATACGGTGCGTACGCCCAACTCCAGATCAACGATATCAGGAAACGGGCAGATGCTGAGATTGCGCAACTGCAGCAAGTCGTGAACGCGTCAAACGCGGTACAGCAAGATCCTGACAACATCACTCTGTACAACGACTTCTGCAACGCAAGCTCGCCCACAGACTTGGGGAGTCCAGACAACCCACACTCGTGCTTCCTGGGACATCGGCTTGCGGGTCGAGCCATTGCTCCGTCTCTGCTGGCACTCGTCCCATCTGCCATCCGCAAAGCCTGGGCGTTGTAATCCTTACCACAACGCCCTACACAAAACACGCCATTCTACGAATGGCGTGTTTTGTGTGTTGATATGTAACAGGCACAAAAGGTACTATCTTTGTACTACGCGCTCACCGATACTGTTTGGTCTTGTTCTACAGACGACATATCGTCAACCTCGCACGCACCACCAACGCACGCAAACTCTTTTGCTCCTTGTGTTGCATCGTCTTGCTCGTACGAGACAATATGAGCAAAGTCAATTTTTGGCAGCAGCGCAACCATCTCTTCGTATTTTTCTTTTGTAATCTCTTCGTATGGAGCGAGTTGATACTGGTAATCTGTCTTTGGTAAAAACGATAAACCACCTATCATATCCCAGTTTGAGTAAAGCCAGTTAGCAACCTCCAACCACTCGGCTTCTCCAATAGAGACAGTAACAGATGGGTTATGTTCTGTATAATGTTCTTTTACCATCTTCCAATGATTCAATTGATTGATAGCGGTTAAGTCGTTTTGCGTTACCGTATTGTCTGGCGCCTTCACAGGGAATTCCAGAACAAACGTGGTTGCGCTATCTGGTGATTGCCCTACTTCTGGTTTGTAAGGTAGCTTTTGATCCTTCAACATATGAAACAATGGATCTGTTGCACTAATCCGCACTCTCCGAATATAGTATTGGGAGTGTCGAGGGTGCATACCACTTGCAGCATCAACGAGCTGCGAAACAGTTCCTGACGGCTTGACGCACGTGATTGATGTTGAGGTATTGATACCAAATCGCTTTGCGTACTTTCTATTCGCCTTCACTGCCTCGCTCTGCAAATCTTTCAAAACTTCTGGGTCATGAACTGCTGGAGAGTCCCACTGACCCGTTAGAGAAACACCAAGCAACCGCTCTTCTTCGCAGTTCTTTTTCCACTGCCGCGAAAGGTATGGGAAATAGGTAAGAGTTGATTGGTAGGTGCCCAGAATAGTTGCAAGACGCACTTTGCGGAGCAACGAATCGCGCGTATCTTCCCTTCTGCACACAACCTCTGATAAATTACAAAATTGCTTGCTACGAAGCGTTATTTCGCCGCATGGATTTGTTCCCATCGTATCAAGATACTTTTGCAATTTTCTCATCCGCCGTTTTGGAACCTGAGAATTTAAGCCGCCCCTATTGAAAACACCCCGCTCTCCTGTCTGTCCCTCAATGAGAGCACTCCACTCTTTCAAAAACTCGCTTGCCTTTGGTTTCTTAGTATAAACCGCAGAGTTGTTCGCCATAGATCGCTGGGGGTTTGAAATCCAAAACTGACCATCTTTTGCGTGGCGCATATCTTCCTCGTCTAAATCTGAGAGCGAGATAAGGGCGCTCCTTCGCACTCCCCCTGCAACAACAATCTCGCCAATTTTACATACTATATCGTGGACATCAAGTGCAGATAGGCGCCTTCCTTGACGAGATAGGATGCGTTCTCGTGCAAAATCCAACAGCGAACGGAGTGGCTCTGGTCCAGATGACCTGCCTCCCATAGTATACAAGCGCGCGCCTGCAGGGCGCAACAACGAGTAGTCAAACGCTATGTCCTCCCCAGCGTACCATGTTGTGAGCCCAAGCGTCAGGGAGTCTGCCCACCCTTCTTTTGAGTCTTCAATGCTATGCGTAGGAAGTTTCTTCCCTGTCTGCTCTTTGATCAAAGGAAGTTGCTGAATAATTTTATTCTCAACAGAGAATCCAACACCAGTGCCACACATAGACAAATACATAATTTCAGCAAAGTCTTTCAATTTAGTCGGTGCGATAAAAGCACAGTTGTATCCTACAACATTTGTCTTTCGTGCTGCCTTACCCGCTCCCCACATAAGACGCATTGACGGCATCACCTCTTGATTTAAAATTGCCTCTCGAACCTCATCGTACTCGTTCTCTGTCAGCTTATCGCCTATGTTCTCTCGCATAAACGAGATATACCTATCTACGGTTTCTACCCATGTCTCTCTTCTTCCTTCCTCGTCTATCCAGCGCGAGTACGTTCTATAATAAATGAACTCTGAAAATGAATTATGGAAATACTTTTTACTCTTTTGTGCCAATTCCTCTATATGCTTTGGAACGGTATGAGTATGAGCCCGCACTCTGTGGCGCTGTTCTCTGTACAAGATGTACTCTTTTGCTGCTTTTGCAAAATCTTCCAATATCAGCGCTCGTTCAACTTCGTCTTGAATATCTTCAATATGAATTGGGTCTTCTGTAATGAACTGCTTTTCAAGAGATTTTTTCACCTTTCTCATCAGCCGCCCAGGGTCCCTGCTCGTGCCTTCTTGAGCAACAACCATTGCCTTTTGAATTGCGTTCTCAATACGGGAATCATCCCAAGCAACGACTCGACCATCGCGCTTTCTAACAGTAGTGAATGAGGTCATGACTTTATAAAAAGTTAATAATAAACGATTATTTATAATACCAAAAAAATATCACTCGCGCCTTACGGCATCCTGTGTATAAATAGAGGATAGCAATACAAAATGCCCTTTCTTGTTTTTCCTGCTGTGTTTTCTCAACGCACAAAATCCCTGCTACTTCACACACTCGCCTGTCTTGTGCAGAAAAAGTATTACAAGAAAGAGAGTGGAGATTTTTGTTGTAAGCGAGTTGGTTTAAGTCTTGCGCAGTAAAAGTATTACAAGAAATAAAAACAAAATCCCCTCTCCTGCTTTCTTTTTCAAGAAATCAAGAGAGGGGAAAGAGAGACATCACGCAGGATGCGGTGATCGCGGGTAGCTCCCGACGATGCGCAGAGACAAAGATTGTTGCTGCAACAAGCCCAGTGTTTCGCTGACCTGTAGGTCAGTGCGGTGCCCTTCGCAGTCAATTGTGAAAAAGGCAACCGAAGAGTCACCTTCTAGTGAGAACGACTCAATGCGAAGCAGGTTGATACCTTGCCCCACAAAGCATTGGAGTGCTTGAATGAGCGCTCCTGGGGTGTTTGCTGTGCTGAAAATGAGCGTCGTCTTATCGTTGCCTGTAGGTTCGTGATCCGCCGAAAGGCGTACAACGACAAAACGAGTGGAGTTGTTATGATTGTCCTCAATACCGCACTCAACAATGTGAGCGTCGTACATCTCAGCCACGCGACGAGATGCGATAGCAGCTATCATCTTATCCTTTGCGATGATAACTGCTTGCGCCGTGGACAGAGTTGGCTGACGCTGCGCGTTGGGTAATCGTCGCTTGAGATATTCCCGACACTGGGCAAACGCTTGGGGATGACTCGCGACAATGTGAATTCGCGAGATGTCTTTGACGCTCTTCGGGGCTATCAGGCAATGTTCTATCGGCAGAATCAGCTCGTCGTAGATGCGGAGACCTGTGTTTTGAAAGAGAACATCATGAGTCTCGGCAACGAGCCCTCCGATTGTGTTCTGGTACGGAACAACTGCAGCGTCAACGTCACGCTGGATCACAGATTCAATGGAATCGGCGATACTCCTACACAAGACCAGCTCGCTGCCATCGCTGTCCTGCAGATACCGAAGAGTGGCTTCTTCGGTAAAGGTGCCTTGAGGACCAAGGCAGGCAATCCGCGAGAATTCTACCGTCATCAGTCGTGCCTTTCTTGTGTTGGTTGACCTCACTGCAACGATATTATAACTACGGTTACAAATCAATCCTGGTTCTTGCTATAGGATAATGGTGTGTTGTGCTACACGAAACCAAAAACACCCCTGAACAGAGGGTGTTTCTCAAAAATGGGATACCTCGTATATTACATTTTCTTTCTCCGAATGAACGCAGGGATATCCCAGTCAGTTGTTTCACTATCTTTTTTCTCTTGTTTTGCGACTGGCTCTGGGCTACTCTGAACAGGTGCTTCACGGGACGCTACAAGGGGTGAAGGTGTTTGACGAACCCGTGCAACAGGAGCAGACGCATCAACAGGTGAACTAGAAACAGGCACTGAAGCAATAGGAGATGATTGCACAGATTGCTTACCCTGTTGCATAACCGCTTTTTCCATATCCTCTTCGCTAATCATTGAAGGTAGGTCTGAAAAACCTGTTGCAATGACCGTGATACGCACAGCACCCTTTTTAATATGGTTATCTACTGCAGTTCCGAAAATAACCTTTGCATCTCTATTGATAGAATCAGTAATCAGCCGTGCAGACTCTTCTATCTCAGTCATCGTAACGTCCTCACCTCCTGCCAATGAAATAAGAACACCGCGAGCGCCGTCTATTGATAGGTCAAGCAACGGAGAATTAATGGCAACCTTTGCAGCATCTATTGCCCGCTCTTCTCCGCTTGCCTCTCCAATACCCATCAAGGCACTACCTGCATTGGACATTATGGCTCGCACATCGGCAAAATCAAGGTTCATAATACCAGGCTTCATAATAAGGTCTGAGATGCCTTGCACTCCTTGACGCAACACATCGTCTACTATCCGAAACGCTTCGGGCAATGATGTATTCCGTTCAATAATTTGGAGGAGCCGCTCATTGTTGATCGTTATGAGTGTATCAACATGGTCTTGCAAATTATTCAATCCTTCCTCTGCAATACGCATTCTCTGTGCTCCTTCAAATCCAAAAGGACGAGTCACAACTGCAACAGTAAGAGCTCCGCTTTCTCGCGCCAACTCGGCAATAATAGGACCTGCACCCGTGCCTGTACCGCCACCAAGTCCGTACGCAACAAATATCATATCAGCACCCTTCACTGCCTCTTGTATGTCATCTCGGCTCTCTTCTGCAGCACGACGACCAATGTCTGGATCCATTCCAGCCCCCAATCCTCGTGTAAGGTTCTTGCCGATATGAATTTTAGAAGAAGCATTTGAGAAATGGAGATCCTGGGCGTCGGTATTGATTGCGATAAAATCAACCCCCTCAATACTGTTCTCCATCATACGGGTAATAGCGTTGTTGCCTGAACCGCCAACTCCAACGACTTTAATTTTTGCAAACGTTTCAAGGTCAGGTTTAACTTGTGCCATAAAAATACTTAGAGATAAAAGAAAGATTCGTGTCGTATATCGTGTGTACGTGTGGTCGCACTATAGCCCAAACACATACGATACACAAGAGAATTATATAGTAAAATATCAAAACAAAACGCCTTTGTCAATAAAAACAAACGTTGTACGCTATAAGTATGATATGCAACGAACTATGGAAGAAACACGCGCAACCAATTTCGTACCTTTCCTACTGAAGTAGGCATCGCACCAAAAGATAATTGGGGTAGTGTAGGGATTCCGAAATCGTGTTTTCCCTGCTGCTCTGCGCCCCAAAAAACAAGTCCCAGAGCTGCAGCATACGAAGGGTCTGTTAGTGCACCCGCATTACTCTGTGTCTCTTTTGGGACACCAATATGAGCAGGGAGCCGCAACTCTTCTTTGCACAAATCCTTCAAGAGGGGAATCTTTGCGGTGCCACCAACCAATACAGCACCACCTGGCAACAGCGCCTCCTTACCAACTGAGCGCAGGTCTTTATTTACCAAATCCATTATCTCGCCCAAACGAGCGTTAATAATGGTAGCGATATTTTTCCGCAACACTTGATTTTTCTCGTTTTTATTAGTCGGCTTCAAATCAACAACCTCTCTTTGCAACCCCCTTGTTGTCGCGACCCCGTGTTCTCGCTTAATCCTTTCTGCAGAATCTACAGGTATCCGAAGACCCAACGCCAAGTCATTGGTAATGGAGTCGCCACCTATAGGAATGACTGATGCGTGAATCAGTTCTCTTTCTTCAAACACAGCAATGTCGGTTGTTCCTCCTCCTATATCAATACACACGACCCCTAACTCTTTATGCTGGTTCGTGAGTACTGCGTGTGACGCAGCCATAACAGACAGAACACATTGTTTGATATCAATATTACACTCGTTGATGCACCGCTTCAACGAACGAATCTGGGCAGAAGAAGCACCAACAATGAGCGCATTTGCCTCAAGCCGCACGCCACTCATACCCACAACATCTTTCAATCCTCCTTCGTCATCTACAACATACTCGTTGGGAATTGCGTGAAGTATCTCGCGATTTGAGGGCAATACCACAGTTTTCGTAGCCTGTATCACTCTATGAACATCGTCCTCTGCTATCTGCTTATCTACTCTCGACACCGCAATAACACCCTTTGAAGGAAGCGAGAGAATATGATCTCCTCCAACACCGATGAAGGCGGACGAAATCGTTACTCCAGCAGCGGTCTCTGCTTCTTTCACAGAATCACGCAACCCTTGAATAACATCTTCAGGACTCACGATATTACCCCTCCGCATACCATGCGTTTCAGACCTTCCGATTCCCACAATAACAGGAGGTAGGTCGTCTCTCTGTACCCCAACCACTGTATAAATGTACCGAGTTCCAATATCAATGCCAACAATCTTTTGCTCCTTCGCCATAAAAATAAATTATTTACTACGCACCTTCATTACGCGATCAATAATAGCAACCTCGTCGTTATGAATCTCCTCGTACCCATCACCTTTGTGTTCGTGATGCCTACCCAACAAGTGAAACATACCGTGCGCTACCAAATGCAATACCTCCCACTCTTCACTCCTGCCTTTTTCAATACGAAATCCTTGAGGACAAAGCACTATTTCCCCTAAGTATAACGCACCTTGAGTATTTTGTTGAGAAGGGAACGAAAGAATATCGGTAACAGAATCTACGCCGCGAAACTGCTTATTCATTTTCTGCATTTTCAAACCAGAAACAAATACCACTGTAACACCTCCGTACAACCGCTCCTGCTTCATTACCTCGCGTGCACACATCCTAATGAGTGTCTCATCGCACGTATAAGAAATCTCATACACAATGCGGCACAACGTGGTGCTGTGGTTCTCCATTTACTTTATTATAATCTGTGTCTATTGCAGAACGTGCTCATACTCTATTGCTGTACTGCTTCTTTTTTGCTGTGCTTTGGGTTTTTACTCCTGTATGCCCCCCCCCTGACATTTTTTCAGGAACATACTTCTCCAATGCTTTGAGCTCTTTTTCCTCTATTAAGAAGTCAGCCACCCTGCCTAAATCCCGATAGAGATCCAGTGACTCTTGTCGTCTCTTCATCTCCTTTAAGAGAATTTTTATAACCTCTGCGTCATCCAACCCTTGTTCTTGTTTCTGTAACTCAATCTCCCTATTGGTAATTTCCGACAAAACGAAACGCAAGACATTCACCACAACGTGTTGTTTCTGTTTCAAAGCCTGCGTCATATCGTTATGAATGGTATCCCTCAAAGACATATTATTTTTTTTCTATCCTGCCCATTTTACGCATCTTTTGGTACCGCTTTCTGTCTGCAGCACGCACTAAAGCACTCTCTCGCCTTGCTCTGCGATTCGGTTCTTTAGTTTTGTATTGATTTTTTCGCGATACAGCAAGCAAGCCGCTTGACCGCACTGTTTGATTGAATCGGCGCAACAAAGAAGAAATTGACTCTTTTTGATGACGGGTAACTTCTATGCCTGATGCAACTCGCAATTTAGTATTTTTCATACTTATAGTAAAACATAAAAACGCAATTTCTACAAATTGCTGGTATCCATAAAAATTGGGTGTATCCTTACACAGATTCAAGTATGATGTATGTTGCCTGGCGAATCTGTATGAGTTAAAGGATTTTTTACCTTTTTTATACCTAAAATACCACTGCTGTACATACCATTATTTATAAAAATGAGATGGGGTATAAAAAAGGTAAAAAATCCTCTTCTTTGAGTATGTCGCACTTCAAAGGGGACTATAACACAGATGCAATGCCGCGTGGCTATCTATAAAACTCTCCACCCAGGAGATGAAGGTGAATGTGTGGAACTTCTTGCCCACCCTTTTCTCCAACGTTCACCAATAGTTTATATCCCTCAAGATTCAGCGTTTTCGCACATTGTTGAGCGAATAACACCATATCACCCATCAAGTCCCTGTCGCTGTTCTCAACATCATCAATGCTCTCAATGTGTTTTTTGGGAATAATAAGGTAGTGGTGCTGTGCTTTAGGGTGAATATCCTTTATCGCAACAAATGAGTTGTCTTCTTGTAAACGAGTGGATGGAATATCTCCTGCGATAATGCTACAAAACACATCTTTTTCCATACCTATTCTCTTATAGGTAGCCGCTTCCTCACCTCATCCATAAGCTGAGATGACGAGACCACATCCTGGGATCCTGTTTTCATTTCTCGAATAATAACGTTGTCGTCTATCACCTCTTGCTGACCAATAATAAGAACCAGGGTAACACCGAGCCTGTCTGCGATCTTCAACTGTGCTGTCATAGAATCTCTGCCAAAAGCTTCGCCTACTCTCACGCCTTCGCGGCGAAACTCTTCTATCAAAAACAGGGATCGCTCTTTTGCCTTTTCGCCAAGCTGAACAATAAAAACGTCTGGGGGCTGTACTACGTGTTGCTTTTTGACTTTTTCATCAATGCACTCAATGACTCGTTCTATTCCCATTGCGCCCCCAACAGCAGGCGTGCTCTTTTTTCCTCCCATAACCTCAACCAACTGGTCGTAACGCCCTCCACTCGCTAATGCGAGTCGTTTATTGACGTCATACGACATATCCTCTGCAACCTGTCCCTGAAATATCTCAAACACAGTACGGGTATAGTAATCCAACCCTCGCACCAGATGTGGATTCAAGAAATACGGAATACTCAGTATGTCTAAAAAGTTGAGCACTGTTTGAAAATGTGTATTGCAGTCCTCGCACAGAAAATCCAGAATCTGTGGAGATGCTTGCTTCATTCTGTGGCATTTTTCGTCCTTGCAATCAAGCAACCGTAACAAATTCGTCTTGTATCGCGCACGACAGTCCGCGCACAGCTGCGTAACGTGACTCTCGTAGTACGACTTGAGCTTCTTCTTATACGCACTCAAGCATAGGGAGCACCCCAATGTATTCACCTCTACGATCACATCGTGGATACCCAAAGCCTGGAACAGTGAGAAAAATATCTGAATAACCTGAGCATCACGAATAGGATACTCCTCTCCTATGCACTCAACACCAAACTGATGGAGCTGCCTCCGCCTACCCTGTTGTGGCTTCTCGTACCGAAACATCGCGCCCATATAGAACAACTTTACAGGAGTCATCAGTTTTTCCATTCCGTGATTGAGGTATGCGCGAATGACGGGAGGAGTGCCTTCAGGGCGGAGCGTTACATCGTCTCCTCCTTTTGTAGAAAATGAAAACATCTCCTTTTGAACAATATCGGTAGTCTCTCCTGTTCCTTTCTTGAAAACAGAAGAAAATTCAAGAATAGGAGTATCTATCCTGTCAAAATTGTAGGAAGAGGCAACGCGAGACGCGCTCTCCAAAACAAACTGCCACAATGGTTGCTCTTCTGGCAAAATATCCTTTGTTCCTGCAATAGTTTGAAACGATTCTTTTTTTGACATAGCGCACTACTCTAATCCTCCGTACGAGGGTTTTTTAAAGAAATAAAAATCACTGATAGGCCACAACCTCACGAGTACCTTACCGATAATACGAGATCTGGACAACACGCCCCAAGACCGAGAATCAGAACTATTACTCCTATTGTCTCCCATAACAAAATACTCATCTTCGCCAAGCAGGATAATCTCTGCCCCTTCGGATGGATCCTTTGTTGTACCCTCTATGTATGACTCCTTTAGAATTTTACCGCTTTCTGTTGTCAAAGAGTTCACCACAAGCACTGTATCATCTTCTAATATGATTTTATCGTTTGGCAACCCAATAACTCGTTTGATGTATACCTTCACCTCGTCGTGTGCAGGCGTAAATACAATAACATCACCTCGCTTTGGGTCTGAAAAATCATACGAGATTTGATCCACTAATAAATAATCGCCATCCTCATACGAAGGATGCATACTTGACCCTTCAACAAAAAACGGTTGTATGAGGAAAAAACGAATCGGAAGGATGATGAGGAGCGAAACAACGGTTACGATTACAATATCTCTGAAAGACGACATGGAGGAGACAATTTACCGCCCTATAAGCAACTAATGCGTTATTCTACCACGAAACAAAAAATGTCTCTACCAGCACCAAAACCCCTCTTGTTCCAACCATTAGAACGTTATCGCTGCAATACATCCTGCGTCGCTCAATGTATTGAGCGTGTTCACGTCAATTTGCTGACTTATAGAGATTAAAATATCTTTCACCTCTTGAACCTTTTGTGTGGACTCGTCAACAGCTGCTTCTTGTGGCTGTGTTGTTGCGTACTCCAAAATATCGTTCCACGCATATAGTGATACAGTATGATAATCTATCACCTCGACTGGAGGAACAATGTCACTTATAGTACCCAAATGAACGGTAACCTCATCAACTAACTCTCCCCACGATGCATAGGAAGAGAGGGTATCGCTATTCAAAACAGAGCAGTACGTTGCATACTCCTCAACCGTTGCAATGGTAGTAGTCCCTTGATTGGTGTTCTCGCCATTACTTCCCGTAGATTCTTGTTCTGTATTATTATTGCCCTCACCCTGCTGCGAGGCTGGTTCGCTATCACTGTTGCCCAACACTAAAAATCCAATCACGACTCCGACAACTAACAATACAACAGCAATAGCAATACGTTTGCCCATTATGCTATTCATAAAAACTACTCATTAAAGATAATATACATAGTATATATCATAACAAGTACAAAGAACAGAGAAACCAACCTGTGCGTACTCCTTTCTCTCGTATAATGGTTGAGTATAAAGATTTTCTATCAAAAACAAGAGTTTTCTTTTTTATGCATGAATACTATCACCGTATATGAGATTGTCTTTATAGACGACCTTGGCATAAAAAGAAAACTCTTGTTTTTGAAGAGCTGTTCTGTAAAAACTATTTACTCTATGCACTACGAAGAACCGCGACGTGCGGTAATATGCTTTTGATACACATTCTTTATTTTCTCCTCTCTCTCGTCTGAAGACGCTGTTGTCCTCCGTATCAATGCTTTCTTCCTCCGAATATGTATCCGTGCACTTTTTGGTAATACACTCTGCTTCATATAGTATCTCTTACTACACTCACCAAACAAACCTTACCTAATCGTCAACCGATACCCAATGTTATGGTCTCCAACATGAATAGTCTGCTTGATAAATCGATTGCTCAACCCTATTCTCTCCATAACCTGCAGTGGCATATCATCGTATCGCTTAATCCTTGCAACAACAGGAGGTTTTTTCTGGGCATTGTGAGGAATTGACTTTATGTGTTGGTCTACGATCTCTTCTGCTACTGTTTTATCTGTGAAAAAAACTGCTTTTGAAAAAAACGCAATGGTTGTGTCTCGATTCTTCAAATCGTCTTTCAAGCTATCGTCAAAAGAATAGAGCCGAAGCTGCCCCAGCCTACTGTCACCACTCTCCTTGTCATCGTCAACAGTATCTGTGCCTAAAAAACAGAAAACAGTATCGCCTTTTTCGTCTTGCAAAAAGACTTGTATAAAATAGATGGTTTCGAGCCCATTCTTATTAGTGTTTGCCATATATTATAAATTATACTCTACATCCCTACCAAAAGAAAACGCACAGATATTTTCCCTATACCGCAACTACACAAACCATAATTTTGTTGAACAATATGTACTTACCCCTATTTGCTCTGTTGCCTTTACCCTTACGAATCTTACCTCCACTCAACAAAACAACCCACAAGGTGTGGGTTGTTTTGTATGATGTACGCTTTTATACTACCAATCTATTGTTGGTATGTCAATCCACAGAGATTATGGTGATGGTGGGGAACATCTATTTCTTGTTCCTTCGTCTATCCATCCACTTGAAGCAGATTCTCTTGTACCATCGTTGTATATATCAACACATGTTTTCCAACAACCCCACCTATCAACAAGGCTACAACCTCCTATTTGACTACAACCAATTTGTTTCTGCCTATTGTAATGCTCGCCATAATAACATTGCCCTCCAATCCGCGTTCTTGGAACATTCACACAATTTCCATTCGTACATTTTTGACTGATTCCACAACTCCCTATTGTTGTGTGTTCCTCTCTTGGTTGTTTAGTAACATATCGTACTGAACCTCGTGGGAGGTTGTCAGCTTCACCGTTATTATTCAATCCCCAACAAGTACCACTGCAAAGGTTAGAGCCAGATGCAGAACTACATACTTGCTTTGTTTTTTGTTCTTGGAGGTATCTCTTTGTATCACCTTCAAGGCAGGTTCTTTTGGTTATATCTTCTGCATCCCTCCACGCACATACTCCTTGTGAATCTATACACCTTCTTGCATCGGGGACACATAGTTGGTTGTTGTTTTTACAATTTTTTACCCATCTTTGTGTGTTGCCTGTATTACGATACTCATACCCTTTATTGCGTGCGTTCCCTCCTCCATCTTGACAAGTTCCTGTACAAGCCTTGTACGTATAAAAGTTGATGTTATCACACCGTACTCTTGAAAATTGTGGGAGAGTAAGAACAGATGTCTCACCCTCGCAAGACCAATCAAATCTTTCAAGTATACCGGAGGGTGATATCCACCTACACATAGGCAATACATTCTCTTGTTGAGGGTTGTTTTGTTGTTGTACTCCTTGTTGATTATTCTGTGGTACTCCT
>VXOY01000013.1 GCA_009839835.1 Candidatus Spechtbacteria bacterium SB0662_bin_43
GAAACAATCAACAACAATTCCCTACCTACAGAGAGGTTCCTGCTACGGTGGAGTAGGGGGGCTTAGATATACAAAACCCACAGTAGTGGGTTTTTGTTTGACGATAGAGATGTGAGAAGTGTATAATGAAGGTACTATGAACCATGAGATAAAATATATAACATACAAAGACGCAATCCTAATAGCACTAACAATTCTTGCTACAATAGGTATTGCTGTATTTTTCTTTCTATGGCAGAACGCAGAGGATAAAGAGCGTGAGATACGTAATACAGCAAACCATCTGTTTCTCCACGAGAGCGTGGGGTTTGAAATAGATGAGGAGGGGAATATAGTGAGTGTCAAAGAGTAATACAAATGGAGAAGGTGGCGGGTCAATCTGTGTTTTTGGTGTATGTTGGATAGAAATTTCCAAAAACAAGTTTAATGAGCAGAGCCACGTCTCTTTTCGTTTGTCATACTTTTTTCTACTTTCTTCCTTCAAATGCGTTTCGTACCGTGTCTTCGTCTGCGTACTCTAATTCGTTGCCGCTTGCCAGTCCGCGTCCTAATGTGGTGATGGTGAGGTTTGGAATTGTTTTCTTTTTGAAAATCTCTTGGATATAGAGGGTGGTGAAGTTGCCTTCTCGGGTGTTGTTGAGCGCAAGAATGATCTCTTTGTTTTGTTCCTGTGGCAAGCTGTCTAACCGTTTTAGGAGCGCGACAATTCTCTTCTTTGGTGTTGTGGTTCCGCTTCGCAAAGGAGAGATGTTGCCACCTAAGATGATGTATGTTCCTGAGTATGTGCGCGTTTTTTCAATGTTCATCAGGTCGGTCTCCTTTTCAACAATGCAGATAATGTTTTCTTTGCGTTCTTTTTGAGAGCACACGATACAGTTTTTATCTTGTTTGTGTTTTGGTAGGAAGCAGGCTGAACAGAGGTTGATATGCTGGAGTGCTTGTAGTGTTTGTATTATTTCTTCTCGCTCCTCAGGCGATTGTTTGAGTGTAAAAAGTGCGTAGCGTTGTGCTTGTCGCGGTCCAACGCCAGGATATTTTGCAAAGCACTGCGCAAGGGTCTGAAGGGTGGAGGGGATCATAGGTTATTGTTCTCAAATGAAAGCAAGATCACGTTTTAGTAAGGGATGTCGTCTATGCTGGGTGGATTTTCATCAAAGCCAGTTTCGTCGTACGGTAGAGGTGATTCTTGCGAGTTATTCGTTTCGTTGTAGGGTGGTTCGTATGGTGTCTGCGGCTCTTGCGATGGTTGGTTGCCTGTGTTGGGTGGTTCTTGTCGGTATGTTTCCGCATCAGAAAAACTTGCGTACTGTTTGTTGAATATAAGGTTGACTTTGCCTGTTGGACCGTTTCTGTGTTTTGCAATCATAATTTCTGCCCCTGTTCCTGCCATTGGATCGTCTGTTTGGCTCATATCTCTGTGAATGAAGAGCACGACATCGGCGTCTTGCTCCAGCGAACCTGAATCGCGAAGGTCAGAGAGGCGGGGTTTGCCTCCACGAGATTCTACTGCACGGGAGAGTTGCGACAAGGCAAGGACAGGAATGTTGAGTTCTCGCGCCAATGCTTTGAGCGCACGAGATATTTCGCTAATCTCTGCAACGGGGTTGTTTCTGTCTTTGCGTGGTTGGATGAGTTGCAAGTAGTCAATAATGAGAAGCGCGAGTCCTTTGTCTGCTTGGAGGCGGCGCGCCATAGCCCGCATTTGCATCGTGCCTGCTGTGAGGTTGTCGTCTATGAAGATGGGCGCATCTGATAGCGCATTCATTGCCTCTTGTATGTGTCCGAAATCTTCGTCCCGCAGTTTGCGACCAGTGCGTATTTTCCATAAATCAACGTGGGCTTGCGCCGCTATCATTCTATCGGTTATTTGATCTTTGCCCATCTCTAAGCTGAAAATACCAACTGGCATTTTTTGCTGTATTGCAACAGTGCGTGCAATATCAAGCGCAAGGGATGATTTTCCAAGAGAGGGGCGACCACCAAGGAGAATGAGGTCGGATTCTTGTAGCCCTGATAGCATCTGATCCAGCGCTAAAAAGTTTGTTGGGATGCCACGCAGCGCGCGCGAATCCTTTGATAGTTTTTCAATTCTATGGAATGCGTCTTCCAATGATTGCGAATCCATTTGCGAGAATTGTTTGATAGTGCCTCGCTCTGCAATTTTGAATATCCGTTGTTCTGCTTCGTCGAGCAGGATGTCGGAATCTTGGTCTTCTCGGTACCCTAATTGTTGTATGGCGTGTGCAGCGTCAATCAGCTGTCTCATCACTGATGCTTTATGGACGATCCTCGCGTAGTGAATGATGTGTGCTGGCGATGGGGTGTTTGCCGTAATTTCAGTGAGGTACGCATAACCGCCTACATCTTCTATCTTATTGCTTTCTTTGAGGATATTGGAGAGCGTAACAATGTCAATAGGGCTGTTTTTTTCCCACAACGCGACCATAAAGGAGTACATCACTTGATGTCTTGGGTCGTAAAAATCGTCTTGTGTGAGCAAGTCTGCGATATTGAGGAACGCTTTTCTGTCAATAAGCGAGGAGCCGAGTACTGCAATTTCCGCCTTTTTGTTGTGTGGCGGTATGATAGCACTGCTCACTATTTGGTCTGCTTGTGTTTGTTCTGGGGGCATGGTTTTGTTACGCAAGAATCAATGTCTGTGTTTTTTGGCACTGTATTATAATAAAGGAATTATCTTATTTATTACATTATACCACTATACAGGTCAATCACAGTTTTGTTTCTCGGTCAGTAGAAAAGAATTATGCTCTTTATGCCAATCTTATCTATAAAACAAGAGAGTATAGGAATATGCTTTTCTTCACACAGCAGACGGATGCTCATAAAAGCATATTACTATACTCTCTCCACAATCGCTTTCGTTTCAAAAAGAAACTCTCGTTTTGATATAAGTAAAGATTTTCTGTCTTTCAATTGGTTGCTGTAATCGCGGACATTGTGTTATGAGGATTTGGTGAGAGTGGGTGAGAGGGTATTGTGTGAATAAGATGTGGAAGATGAGTTGATGTGTTGTGAAAAAGGTTGCATAGGGTTGCAATTTGTGCAAGAGCGTGATTGAATGAGAGAATATTTAGAGCAATGGGGCGTGTTCTATACTCCTCCTGCTCATAATCTAAACAGCAAACTATGGTTTTACAAAACACAAAACGTGCTATTGGTATGAAATATTATAGTGGTATTGCGTTCATCTTAGCGATAGCGTTTCTCATTGTTGTTCCTGTATCAGCGAACAACGGGTCGAGCACTCATTCAGGGGAAAATGGGGAAGAATATGCGATGTTAGATCCAGACATTATACTTACGTTGAGCGAAGAGGAGATTGAGGAGGCGTGTGGTATTGAAATCGGACAGAAATATCTTGCTACTGGTACAGGGGGATGGAACAGCAGTCGTGCTGCCGCCGATATTGAGAAGTTTCTTGATTTGAACCTTATTGTTACGATGGTTACAGAAAGCACAAAAGACCCTTGTCGGGGCACGCTTGTTGTTGAAGATCAAATATGTCTTGCCCCAGGCGTACCAGGTGCTGTTGTTACCGGCTTTTTCTCAGAGTTGGGTGATTATGACACAAAGACAATTGGTGAGGGCTGTACAACAGTTGACAGCGTGGAGTACGATATGTCGCTTGCGGGAAGTATTCGTACTATAAAAAGACATCCGGATATTCGCAACGATGTAGGAGTGCATTCGTGGTTTGATGTTGCGTTTTTCGCACCACACGATCCAGGAACATGCACCTATCTTGTTCAGGGTGTTCCGCATGCGTATCTTTTGGTAGAGGAAAACACATAGAGCACGACATAGCACATTCAAAGATAGAACAGCACATAACAACCCCTTGTCGTTGCGACAAGGGGTTGTTGCTGGTGTGTTGGGTGGTTTCTATAAAAGAGTGTTTTTTCTCGCCCACCTCTTCTATGGGTGCGTGAAGAGCGTTGTTTAGTAAGAGGTAAATGTGTTGTATAATATAGGTAGAGAAGGAAGGGAGGAATCTCATGAAACTTCTCTCTGCTGTTTTGTACGGCGCGGTTGCCTCTGTTGTGGGTGTTTTGGGCACTGGTCACCTTACCTCACAGAAGCAATCCGCTTTTCTTGTGAGGAAACGGTACAAGGTGGTTGTGATGGGTAGCGATGTTCTACGACTTCACACACTTAATCCTGTTGTGGTTCTTGACAGAATCGCGGAACAGGAAGCGTATGACGCGTTTTCAGACATTGGGTGCAAGGCGCGCATTATCCGCATCAAATCTTCTTCGTACCTTGAGAAAGGTGAGAAGATTCTTGTATGGTGTGAGTTGCCCGAGTACTCGTTGGAAGAGTATTCTGAGTGGCACCCATGGGTTGCGCTCCACGTGTTGGATAGATTTCCATACCTGAAAGAGCGCGTGCACCTTGTTCGGTGTGATGCTGTTGTTCCTGCTCAAGTTGCTGTGCGATTGCAACAACCAGGACAGCACCGCGTGGAAGAGGGTGCTGTGTCTGTCACGCCATTCAGAGATACTCATCTTCTTGATGGAGACACGATAGCAGGCACTTTTTGCGACATTACGTGGACTGCGTTCTTGCTCAAGGACGCACACTGGATGGTAGAGGTACACGAGCTCTTCCATGCGTGGCAATCCTGGATGATTCCTCCAGGCGCGCCAATTTCAGATTGGCACTTGACTGGTGCTGGTCGTTCGTTCATTGAAATTGGCGATTGGCGTCTCAGTAAGAAGGGTGAGTGGAGCAATAAAACAGGTGTGTGGCTCTATGGCTCACACACTCCGCCACCACCCTTTGAGGAAATGGCATCAATAGCAACAGTGCACTTTGTTAGTCCTGAGGCATTTAGTGAGGTGTACGCCATTCCATTGCGTACAGTACGCACCGTCTATGAAAGGTATCAACCCTGGGTCAAGGAATTTCTTCCGCGCCCACCGCTGTTTGTGCCTTCCTTGGAATAATACGATGAGGCAATATAGTGTGTAATGTGCACAGCGGGCGGAGTTGTTTTCCAGCACTCCGCTCTTTTTTTTTACAAAAGAACAACTCTCATAGAAAGGATTATACTTTTTTGCCCCCAAGGTCGTCTATAAGCACAAACTCATCTTAAGTAGTAGTATTTATGCATAAAAAAGTATAACCTCTGGCTTCTTTACAACAATCATTGATGAGAACGTATCATATATTAGTAATGGTACTTTATTTACGCACAAAAAGAAAACCTTTGTTGTCGGCACATAGTTTAGTGGTTGTTTGTAGGTAGGGCGAGAGTAGGAGATAGGGGAGGGTGTGGATTGCTCTTTGACAAGAAGTTTTGTAGTGTATAATAAGTATGGATACAAGAAGTGATTGTTGTATGAAGGAGTACGGCACCCATTACACCTTTGGATATGGTGGTATGTGGAATAACGAGTGTGTGGATGCTGTGGCGCACAGAAGCAAATTAGTATTAACACGAACACTATAGTATGCAGGCAGTGCTTCTTGCCGCGGGTCGCTCCACTAGATTTTGGCCCCTGGGCAATGGCGAGCATAAATCAGTGTACACGATAGCAGGGAGGCCACTGTTGCTTCACACGCTTCACTCACTGGCAAAAACAGGGCTTATTGATGAGGCGTTTGTGGTGCATGCGCCCAATTTTTCTGTTCCCCGCATTGTTCCTGAGCGCATTGGCAGCATGAAGGTTGCGTGCGTGCAGCAGACTGAACCAAAGGGGACAGGAGATGCGCTCTATTGCGTTTCCGAACACATAACAGGAGATTTTGTATTGGTGTGGCCTGATATGGTGAACGCTGATTTTTTTGTCCGTTCTTTGGTGCGCCCTGCGAAGAAACAAGGTGTGCGAGCAGCAATGTTGGGCGCACCCACAAAAGCGCCTTGGAACTTTGGCATTATCCGTAAAGATGACGAGTTTGTCCGTGAGGTTGTTGAGAAGCCAGTCTTGGGGAGCGAGCCATCATCAATCAAGAGGGTAGGCGTGGAACTGCTACCAAAGGAATTTCTCTCTGTATATGAGTCGTTGCCCGAACACCACGAGACAGACCTTGTTGACGCGCTCAACAGATACGCACAGAAGAACGACATTCTTTTGATAGAACAGAAACACGATGTGCCTGTTTTGAAGTATCCGTGGGACGTCTTTACCCAGATGAATGTCTTGTCGCGTTCGTTTTCGGGTTGGGCACAGAGGAACGCGAAACATCCCGCGTACATCACGGTCTCAAAACAGAGTGTTATTGAAGGTCGCTGTGAGTTTGGCAAGGATGTTATGTTGCGGGGAGCAGTGTACATTGGAGAGGGGAGCGTGATAGGAGAAGGAACACAGATTATAGGTCCTGCGTTTCTGGAAAGAAAAACCATTATTGGTAGTGGGTGTAAAATTGCGCGGAGCAGTGTTGGTGAGGGAGCGACAGTTTGTAACAACACTCAGCTGGAGGACTCAATTGTGGCGACTGGGTGTCGTGTTGGCGAAGAGTGTATTGTTCAGGGTCGCCTTGGCGACAGGAGCGTGATAGAGGCACGCGGTCAGAGCGGTGAAATTATTGTTACGGGTCGGACTCAGCTAGGGGTGGTAATGGGCAAAGAATCTGTACTGGGTAAAGGGTGTAGGGTTGAACCAGGTGTTATGGTGGATATCCAGAGCGTTATTGAGGACAATACGAGACTTGTAGTGTAGTACGAGTATTGCTCTTTTCCCTACCACATAAACACCTCAAAATAAATCTTTTTTTGCAAAACAACCCTCAAAACAAGGGTTTCTTTTTTATGCCAAGGTTATCTATGAGACACTTTCATCTCAAGTGGTAGTATTTATGTATAAAAAAGAAACTCCTGTTTTGATCTTTAAACCACAAGGTTCTTTTTAGTTAAAGAAAACGACCTCCATAAAATTATTCCTGAACTAAACCGATTACGGCAACCGTCAGGAATAATTTTATTACGGTCGCACTATACAGTAATCGCCAGAAAAACACGTTTTTCGGTCGCTTCTTTTCACAAAACAATCTTCAAATCAAAAAAAGCATAAGCCCTTCAACTAAACTGATTACAGCAACGTTTACGGCTTATGCTTTTTGATTTCTGTATAGAGCGTCTCTTCAATGGGCAGTATAAGCAGGGGTTAGTCTGTCCTTTTTTTTATTTTAAATTCATTGTCGTCAATGTCTGCGATGTCGTATCCTGTATCGTGTATGGCGTTGCGAATCGTATCTGCTTGCTCCCATTCTTTTTTGCGTTTGTGTTCCTGTCTTTTGCGCGCCATATCGTGTATTTCTTGCGGGATTATGTCGTGCGATTCAGAAAAGAGGGTAAAAATGTTGTTTATTTCTTGGAAAAATGAAAGAATCTGGCGCGCTGTGGCTTCAGAGAGGTGGTTGCGATCTAAAAAGGTATTTGTGTGCGTGATGAGCGTGAATAGTTCTGAAAAACTTTTTGGTGTATTGAAGTCGTCCTCAAGCGCGTCCCAGAATAGTTGAATGTGTTGTATCAAAGAGTGTTCTTGAGGGGAGGCAGTTTGTTCGGTTTTCTCTGTTTTTTGTACGCGCTCGTATAGTTCTTGTATTCTTGCACTTGTTGCGCGCGCATCACGGAGTGCTTGTTCGGTGTAATCCATAGGGGATCGGTAATGACGAAGCGCAAAGAACGTCCGTACAGTATGTGGCGAGTGCGCGTCCAAGACGTCGTGTATCGTTATGAAGTTGCCTAAACTTTTTGACATTTTTTCTCCATTGACATTCAAGAATCCTGTGTGCATCCATCGGTGTACAAAGGGTGTTTTGTCGTACGCTGACTCCATTAGGGCAATTTCTGCTTCGTGATGGGGAAATATGAGATCTTGTGCTCCGCCGTGGAGTTCGTATTGGGGGCTTTTGAACAGGGAGTACGCGATCGCAGTGTCTTCTATGTGCCATCCTGGTCGTCCCTTGCCAAACGGAGAGTCCCACTGGGGTTCATCGTCTTTTGATGCTTTCCATACCACAAAGTCGTTCGGGTCCTCTTTTTCACCTCTGTGCGTGTTCGCGTCCCGTTCTGCACCTTGAAGATGTGTCGTGCTTTGACCGCTCAGGGTTCCGTACGGTTTGAACGTGTGGACGCGGTAGTATACGCTGCCGTTTTTTTCATACGCGTATTTTTTCTGGATGAGTATCTGGATTTGTTCAATAATAGCAGGGATAAATGCTGTTGCATTGGCATATGCGTCAACGCTGTCAATTGAGAGGCGCGCCATAGACTCCTTGTATCTGTGTTCGTACATCTGCGACAGTTCTGTGGTTGGAATGTTTTTTTCTTTTGCTCGGTTGATGATTTTGTCGTCAATATCCGTGATGTTTTGTACATAGTACACAGGATAGTTGTAGTGGATTCGTAGGTATTTTACAAACGAATCAAAAAAAGCATAGGTGCGGGCGTGTCCGATGTGTGCCTCGTCATACACTGTTGGACCACACACGAATAAGCGCAACGGTGTTTTGCGTGTTGGGATATGTGGCAGACCCTGTTTTGTTTTTGTGAGGGTGTTGTAGATTTTCAACATAGTTTAGAACCAAGGTAGGAAAGAGGCAAGCAAGAGGATTGCTCCTAATGTCATAAAGATGAAGAGCGTGTATCCCAAAACATTTATCTTGCGTGAATTTGCGTAGGGTCCCATTATTTTTTTATTGCTTGAAATGCGCAACATCAAAAAGATGATTGGTGGAGCAATGAGTCCATTGAGCATTGCGGCGTAGTACAATCCTTTGAATATCGGAATGCCAAGGAAATTCATAAAGAGTCCTATTAGAATGGAGAGTGCGATAACGCTATAAAATCCCACTGCTTGCCGTGCGGTTTTTGAGAGCCCTGCTTTCCAGTTGAAAAACTCTGATACAGCGTACGAAGCAGATCCTGCCAATACCGGGATAGCAAGCAATCCTGTACCCACAATACCTAAGGCAAACAGGGCAGATGCGAGGTTGCCTGCAAATGGTTCCAATGCTTGCGCTGCATCGGTTGCAGTCTTAATATCAGTGATGCCTGCGGTGTGGAGGGTTGCGGCAGCAGTGATGATGATGAAGAACATCACCAAGTTGGAAAAGAACATTCCTATCACAGTATCTTTGCGCATCCTTTTGATATTGCTGATACTCATTTTTGGTCGCCCTTTGTTCATCTCTCTGATTTGCTTGTGGTGCACAGCTTCTTCAACCTCTTGTCCTGTCTGCCAGAAAAACAAGTAAGGAGAAATGGTTGTCCCAAAAATAGCGACAATGTTGAGAAGGTACTCTTGGTTGAATGTAATAGTCGGGATGAGTGATGCTGCTATTTTTCCTAAATCTTGTTGAACGAAAAACGCTGCTGCAATATAGGCTAAGAGCGATAGTGCAAGATACTTGAGTATCTTCATATACGCTTTGTAGGGCACGAGTATCTGGAGGGCGATAATGCCAATTGTCATAGCAGTGATAACGACAATAAATTCCGTCTTGAGAGAAGCGTTTGTCGTATCAACAGAAGAGGGATTTACAACGAGCAGGAGCGAGGAGGTCATTGCGCCAAGGTTGGCGCCAATGCTGATAATGTTGGTTATCAGGAACGAAAAAACAATAATCAATAGAATAGGGCGAGGGTAGTGTTTATGGATAATGGCAGCGAGCCCTCGTCCTGTTACAATGCCAATCCGTCCGCTTATCTCTTGGACGGTGACCATAAAGGGTAGCGAAAACGGGGCAGTCCATACCTGCTGGTATCCAAACAATGCTCCTGTTTGCGTATAGGTTGCAATGCCTGTTGGGTCGTCGTCTGACGCTCCTGTCACAAAACCAGGTCCTAATCTATTGAAAAACTTTTTTACCTTTTTGACACGGCGAATCATTTCTATTAGGTGCTATCTTTAATCTTTCAATCCTTCTCTCTCATCTTGTTCTTTGTTCGGCTCATTATTTCTATAGGTAGTATAGCATAGTTATGGTGCGTGTAAGGGTAGCGAAAAGCGGTAGGGTATAAGATACGTTATGTTTCTCCTCATCATCTTTATATGCTACAAGATCAGCGAAAGGGAGCATAGTCAGTTATGGTGTTGGGTATGGAAAAGAAAAAGGCAGTGGGTCTGTTTTTCAACAAACCCACTGCCGTGCTACGGATCGCCCTCGGTGTAGAGGCAGTGCAGCCATTGGTCTTTGGTTAGTCCTGTTATTTCAATCAGCGGTCTTGGTGGATCAAAGAACGGCTTTACCGTTTCAACACTCACCGCTATGGTGAGTGTTGTGTCTTCTCGCCGAGCAAGCGATACGCCCTGGAGCCGAATGAGCGAGGGGTCGCGCCTGAGAATCGAAAAAGGATGCGTGGACTGGAAGTCAACAATGGAGCCCACAAGGGAATGGATGTTTACGACAAAGTCCTTGAGCAGGCTTGGATCCTCGTCTACTGCGTCCTCGGGCTCCATTCCCATAGGCACAAAGGAGAATCCTTTGCCAAGCACAGGGTCGTAGTTGTTGAGGATCATGGCAGAGATTGAAACCGTGCTGCCGAGATTCCAGTATTGCTCGTTGCCTGTGCGAAAGACCGTCATACCCAATGGGTACTGGCTCTCTGTGCGAACGTCGTCTTTGAGGACGATTCTGTTGCGGTTTTGCTGCGGGAGATACTCCATCAGATGCTCCTTTCAAGGTGCAGCTGTTGTGAGGAACCTTATGTTTATTATGTCCTTTGTTGCTTTTTTGTCAAGAGGATGGAGGAGGATGAGAAGGCAGGAAAAGGAAAAGACGGAGAGTAGTTCTTTAAAAGTTTTATTTCTGCAGCACAGTGTATCGTTCTCTATTGTACTGGTCTTTGTGTGTTCGTATTTTTGTGTATGGTGTGTCGCGTCCTGCTGTGTGGATTCGTTGTGTGTGTTGCGGGTCGTGCTCTATGACGAGCGTTCCGTTCTGTTTTAGGTAGTGGTGTGCGTGCTGAATTGTTTTTTCAAGGTAGTAGAATCCGTTATCAGGAGCGAACAGAGCGTTGTGCGGTTCGTAGCGCGTGACCGAATCTTCAATGTCGTGTGCGTGGATACTGATGTATGGCGGGTTAGCAACAATGGCGTGGTAGGAGGTGTGTGAGATGTTTGAAAACACGTTGCTTTTTATGGTGCGTGACCTTTGGGTAATGCCGTGGAGATCTCTATTTTTGTTGATTTGGCGGAGTGCGTTTGTGTCGTTGTCTGCAAAATGAATAGTTGTAAGGGGGCGATGGAGCGCAATAGCCACGCCAATGCACCCTGAACCTGAAAATAGGTCAAGTATGGTGGCGTCTGAGCGGATAGGGAGCGTTTGTATGAATTGCTCAACCCAATACTCTGTTTCAGGGCGAGGTATGAGAGGACGATATGACACATCAATGGTGCACCCTAAAAATGGCACAACGCCAATGATATACGCCACAGGGACTCCTCGTTTGTACGCTTCAATGTCGTTTTTGAAGTCGGGGTGTGTGGTGTCGTTGTTGTACTTTTCTCTCGCAATGTGTTGGATGTCTTGTGCCTGCCCCATAGTGTTGTGGTGTGATTATAGCAGCAACAAAGTGATTTCTAAAGGTTTTATAGCATACGAGGAGAAAGGATTATACTTTTTTGTGCCAAGGTTATCTCTAATAACAAGCTCATCTCAGGTAGTAGTATTCATGCACAAAAAAGTATAATCCTTTCTCTTTATTTATTATAGATAATGGTATGTACAGCGGTGGCACTTTAGGTATAAAAAAGTAAAATCCTTTCTGTTTCGCTCGTAAACAGTGTAGAAAGGAAGTATAAAAAGATAACTCTCTATAGTTATGTTGAATTATTATCATTCATTGGTTATGATAGAAGCAATGTATATGTTCGTTTGCTATGAAATAAAAAATGTATACTATCCCATCTTTTCGTATTGAAGGAGGCAGAAAATTAGAGGGTGATATTTTTGTACAAGGCGGTAAAAACGCTGCCTTGCCGCTCATTGCCGCAACTCTTCTTACAAAAGAAGAGTGTTGCTTGCAGAATGTGCCTGATATTGAAGATGTGCGAAAAATGCTTGATATTGTAGAGAAAATAGGCGCATCAGTAGAGAGGCAGGGCAATACTGTTTTCATACAGAGTAAAGACATTGATCCAAGCAATCTTCCTGTTCAAGAAGCGCAACAGATTCGTGCCTCTATTGTCCTCTTGGGTCCTCTTCTGTCGCGTTTCTCTGAGGTTACCCTTCCGTATCCAGGGGGAGATAAAATAGGGAAGAGACCGATAGACACTCACTTAGATGCGTTTGAGGATATTGGATGTGAGGTTAAGAGAGATACAGACCATTTTTCAATACGGTGTGTTCAGGAGTGCGATATGCCTTCTGAGATTGTCTTGAACGATTTTAGCGTTACAGCAACCGAGAACATTATTATGTTTGCTGCGTACCATCGTAAAACCATTGATTTGATAACAGCAGCAGAAGAGCCGAGTGTGCAGAATCTGTGCGAGATGTTGCGAGGGATGGGGGCGCATATTCAGGTATTGCCATACCACAGGTTGCGGATTACAGGAAGCAATGCGCTCCACGCAACAACGGCACGGACAAAGCCAGACTACATAGAGGCAGGTACGTTTGTTGCTATGGTACTGGCGGTTGGTGGTGATGTTCGTATTAAGAACTTTCCAACGCAAGATTTGAAGTTATTGCTCCATTTACTGAAGAGGCGCAAGGCGCGTATTCAAGAAGAAGGCGATGATTGCGTGCGGGTCCAGACAACAGATAGTTTGTACCTTGGCAAGATTCAAACGATGATTTATCCAGGATTCCCAACTGATTTGCAGTCTCCTTTTGGAACACTCGCAACGCAGCTTGAAGGCAAAACAGTTATTCACGACCCACTCTTTGAAGGGCGACTCGAGTACCTGCAGCAGTTAGAGCAGATGGGAGCAAAAGTACATATTATTGATGATCATAGGGCGGAAATTGAAGGTCCAACACAGCTGTATGGCACAACGCTTGAAGGAAAAGACATTCGGGGAGCAATGTCTTTTATTATTGCTGGTATGGCTGCAGAGGGTGTTACTGTGTTGAAGAACGCGTATCAGGTGGATAGGGGGTACGAGAACATAGAGAAGCGATTGCAGTCATTAGGCGCTCGTGTGGAGCGGTTATCGTAATACCTCTATGAATAAAAATTTTCTCAGCGCTTTTTCTCCTAAAGAAGTAGGTATTGATTTGGGTACCACGAATTCGCTTGTGTTTGTCCAGGGCAGGGGAATTGTTTTTAACGAACCCTCTATTGTTGCTGTTTCATCAAAAGATGAGGCGATTGTTGCAATAGGTAGTGATGCAAGAGAGATGATAGGTCGCACGCCAGATTCTATCCTTGCAAGACGACCGCTGCAAGATGGGGTTGTTGCGGACTACCGAGCAACAGAGGCTATGATAAGGCACTTTATTGAACAGGTATCAGGAACGGTACGATTCAAGAAACCTGTTGTGATGATATCTGTGCCTTTTGGCGTTACCTCAACAGAACAACGAGCAGTCATACAAGCAACTATGAAAGCAGGAGCACGGAATGCGATTATTGCGAACGAGCCATTGCTGGCAGCGCTGGGAGCAGGCGTGTCAGTGCACTCATCTTCGGGCAGTATGATTGTTGATATTGGAGGTGGAACAACCGATATTGCAGTCATTGCGTTAGGAGCAATTGTGGCAAGCGACTCTCTGAGAGTTGGAGGTGAGAAATTAGACCTTGCTATTGCGGATTTTTTGAGAAAGTCATACAATATAGCAATCGGAGAGCACACATCTGAAACCATTAAGATGCGTATTGCGTCCGCGCTCCCTGAGTACCACCCTCTTGTTATGAATGTTATTGGCAGCGCCTTAAAAACAGGGTTGCCCCAGAGCATTACCATAGACAGCAACGAGATATACGAAGCAATACAGGGGTACTTGAAAGATATTGTTCAAGCAGTCAAAGGCGTGTTGCGAGAAACACCCCCTGAATTAGTCGCTGATATTATGGAAAAGGGCATATTGTTGTCTGGGGGGTGTGCTCATCTCAAGTCGTTGGATCTTCTGTTGCGAGAAGAGACAGGGGTGCCTGTGTATGTTGTTGAGGATCCAGCGCTGTGCGTTACGAAAGGGATGGGGGTTGCGTTCAAAAACCTCAACAACGTGTCAAAAGTAGTATAAAGAAGAAATGAGGGAGGTGTCGCTCATCACAGAGTAGTATAAAGAAAAAAGTATGCAGGATATACGAGTAGCCTTAGTGCACGACCACTTACAATCGTTTGGAGGAGCAGAACGTGTGTTGTTTGCGCTTCACCGTCTTTTTCCTCACGCCCCTATCTATACGTTGTATGGAAACGAAAAGGTTATACAAGACCGATTTGGCGACGCAGATGTTCGTTTCTCTTTTTTGCAGAAATTTCCGCAGCGACTCCGTTCTCGTTTCCGTGCTCTTTCGTTGCTTGCAATATCTGCTGTTGAGGGCATGGATTTGTCAGAGTACAATGTGGTGATTTCTTCATCTGCTTTTTTTGCAAAAGGAGTGATTACCAACCCAACCGCGATCCATATTGCGTATTGCCATACGCCGCCGCGTGTGTTGTGGGGCATAGATCGTGCACCCTCGTCTTTTTTTGCTTCTCCGTTTTTGCATATGATGAGGATGTGGGATGTTCACTCTGCACTTCGACCAACAGTGTTTCTCGCCAACTCTCACACTGTTCGCGCACGGATAGCAAAATATTATCGTCAAAACGCAACTGTTGTGTATCCTCCCATTGATATTACAACGTCTCATCCGTACAGTTCGTTTTCCCATAAGCGACAAGAGCTTTTTGATAAACGATTGCCCAAACAATTTTTTCTCGTTGTGTCACGCCTTACAGAGCATAAGAGGGTTGATATTGCTGTTGATGGATTTGCAAAAATGAATCACCCGCTGGTTGTTATTGGTACAGGACCTGAGTACGACGCATTGAAAAAACGAGCAGGTGATAAAACAATTCTTTTAGGATACCAGCCCGATGGCGTTGTGTATGAGTGTATGAAACGGTGTAAAGCGCTGATTCATACCTCAGAAGAAGATTTTGGTATGACGCCTGTTGAGGCAATGATGCACGGAAAACCAGTGCTTGCGTATCGGCGAGGTGGAGCGTCTGAAAGCATTACTGAAGGAAAGAACGGGGAATTTTTTGACGCCCAACACCACATTGTGTTAGCGGATGGAGTACGGAGAATAAATGAAAAAATAGAACAAGGGGCGTATGATAGCGACACAATCAAGGACTCTGCTCGCATATTTGAAAAAGATAATTTTGCTTACGCTATCAAGCGAGTTGTAAGGAACGAGTTAGCAGCCCTGCATCATCAGCATACTATCTTTACGAAAATAGAAGCATAGCATAAGAAAAAAGATTTTTGCTTTTTTATACCCCATCTCATCTATAAGATAATGTCATGTAGAGTGGTGGCATTTTAGGTATAAAAAAGCAAAAATCTTTTTTCTTCATTTCTTAATATTCATGCACAAAAAGCATAATCCTTTTCACCTCTCTTTTCTGTTGTGAGCAGTTTTTGTTTCAAGTCCATTTACATAACAAAAGTGTATAGGAATATGCTTTTATGAACATCCGTCTTCGGCGTGAAGAAAAGCATATTCCTATACATCCTACAATCTGTAGAGTTTTCATAGTAGTTATGCAAAAAAGTAGATTCTGTGCTTGAAGGGAAAGAATAGAGAAAAGAAGATGGTATAGATAGTACGAGACAGGGTTCGTTTTTATCATAAAAATGGTATAATAGAGAGACCTATGGTTATAGGACATAGAAAAAATAGGGAATGGTTAGAGGCAATGCGTGAAGGCAATGCTGTTCCGCACACCCTCCTTTTCCTTGGGCAAAAAGGGGTTGGAAAATCTGAATTTGCGTTGCGTTGCGCGCAGTGGTTGCGACAGGATAGCGTATCGTTTGAGGAGATTATCCGCGAGAATAGCAGTGGTTTTGACCCTGATATTCTCTCGTTCCACGATCTTGTTATTGCTGACGCACGGGCACTGCGTTCCCAGATTTCACAGACACCATTCCGTGGTGCTGTTCGTGTCGTGTTGATTCACGCTGTAGAGTCAATTAACACAGAAACTGCAAACGCTCTTTTGAAAGTGTTAGAAGAACCAACGTCGCGAACCCTCTTTATTCTTATGAGTACGAATGAGAAGCGAGTTCTGTCAACAATTCGTTCCCGAGCTGTATCGTTTTATTTTGCACCTGTTGCTACTGATAGTATTCGGGCGGCGCTTCCTACGTCATCTATTGAGGACATTGTTGTGTGGTGGGACCACAAGCCGAGCATAGCGCAGGAGTTGCTCGCTGACCAAGAAAAGCAAGACAGTGTTCGTAGGATGGTGCGCGATGCAGCACTCTTCTTGCAAGGGGACTTAAACACACGGTTTCAACTGGTGGAGCAGTATTGTAGTGGTGGGCTTGGTGAGGATTTTTTTCACGCAGTTCTCCTGACCGCAAGAAAAAAGGGTGTTTCTCGTACAACGTACCACACCTTGCAACAAGGAGTGGGCATTTTTCAGAAAGTGCGTACCAGCACCGTCAATATGCCCTTGGTGCTGCGTTCGTTTTCTCTCCGTGAAACGCATAGAGTATGAAACAGATTGCTATTGTTATCATCATTTTTTCCTGTGCCATTGGCATTATCACTGTTGCGTTGAAACAGGCGTCGTCTGTTGTGGACACAGAGTCGTTGCTCGGGATTGATTTGGGAGGAGACGATAGCGATTCACAACGTGTCCAGTCGTTTGATCTTTTTGTCTCAACCGATAAGGGCAATGAGTTTGAGCCTGCACGACATTTTAGTAACAGCCCAGACATACAGAACAAGCCTCGTTTCACCCACAAGGTGAATGACATTGAGTACTTTGTTGATTTGTACGGTAATTCCATTGTGTTGATAGCAACAGATGCAGGTATTTTTGCCTCCACAGACCAGGGAATACAGTGGGAGGAAGTATTTCAAGACTATATTCGTGGACCTGTATACGACATTGCGATAGACGACACAAAATCAGTCGCCTCTCTTGTTATTGCAGGCACGAACGGGCACGGCGAGGGCGCCATTTTTGTATCTGTTTCAGGGGGGAATTCGTTCCTTGAGTCCTTCGTTACAGCACAGCGCGATGACCCTGTAATGAGTGTTGTGTACGACGAGTACAACAAGAACACAGTATATGCTATAACGAAGAATGGGCTGTTCCTTACGAGTGCTGATAGTGGTCATTCTTGGGATTCCCGCCAAGCAACTGTTATTGCTGGCGCTGTGGATCGAATGGTTCTCTATCCGCACAGAAATGTCAGGAGCACCACTCTTTTTGTTGTTGCAGAAGATGGGCTATACAGGAGCACAACGTCTGGTGAAACGTGGCAATCTCTCAACAACGGTCTGGTAGCGTACCCAGGAGCAATCACAATACACGACATTCATATTAGCGAAGAATTTTCACCGTTGTATATTGGCACTGATTATGGGTTGCTGGTGTCCAATAATGCTGGCAACTCATTCCAGCAAGTCTCCTTTCTCGTCCCGTATGGAACAGAGCCTGTAACCGCAGTTGCTATTCATCCACGAGATAGTGCTATTATTTACGCAGGTATTGGAAAAAAGGTATATGTTACTGAGAACGGAGGTCAATCGTGGCGCGTCCACACTGTTCCAAACGGTACTGATACTATGGACTTTATTTTTGTGCACCCATTCAATTCATCCGTTATTCTTATCGCATCATCAAGAGGTGTATGACAAAGACGTTGCAAGAAAAAATACAAAAGACAATAGAAATTTTTGAAACCACGTTGAGGAGCGTGCGGGCAGGCAGGGCAAACTCAGGTTTGGTCGAACACCTTGTCGTGGACGCGTATGGTTCACAAACACCACTCTCGCATATTGCGTCTATTCAGGTGCCACAGAACGACCAAATCGTCATACAGGCGTGGGACGCTGCTCTGGTACCATCTATAGAAAAGGCGTTACGGTCGTCTGACCTGGGTGTAAATCCTGTCGTGGATGGTTCTCTGGTGCGAATCGTGTTGCCACCACTAACGCACGAGAGAAGAATGGAGTTTGTAAAAATGATTCGACGGCACGCAGAAGAGGCACGAATCACTATTCGCAATATCCGCGAACAGGCGACCTCCGAGATAGAGAAGGAGTTTCACGATAATGCTCTGTCTGAAGACGAAAAGTTTCAGCAGCGCGATAGCATACAAAAAGACGTAGATAAAGCGAACAAAACAATACAGGAAATGCTCAAAAAGAAAGAAGATGATATTGTAAACGATTGAGTATGGTAGATATTCTCCTCTTTATCGTAGTGCTGTCAGTGCTTATTCTGTTGCACGAATGGGGGCATTTTTTTATAGCACGGAGAAGCGGTATGAAGGTGGAAGAGTTTGGTCTTGGGTTTCCTCCGCGATTGTTTGGAAAGAAAATTGGCGAAACAGTGTACTCGATAAACATGATACCCCTGGGAGGTTTTGTGAAGGTTTTGGGAGAAGATTCAGGCTCAAAGGATAAAGAGGGAAGTTTTGCCTCAAAACCAATGGTATCGAGAATGGCTGTTGTCGTTGCAGGAGTAGTAATGAATCTTATTGTTGCGTGGGTGTTGGTAGCGGTCGTTTTGATGATGGGGAGGAATGTGTTGTCTGATACACCGCATACTGCGTGGGAAGGAAGGGAGGTTCGCAACACAGGTGTGTACCTATCCGATGTTATAGAGGAGTCAGCAGCTGAAGACGCAGGATTACAGAGGGGTGATAAGGTGGTTACTCTTGAGTCAGGGCCTCTTGTGTTTGTACCGCGTTCTCTTGATGGATTTCACTGGTTTGTGGAACGGTCAAAGAAAAAGGGTACACCCCTTGTTTTGGAGTATCAACGAGGTGCTGTTGTTGAAGCCGTAGAGCTTCGCGCACGTGACTCAATCATTGGCGTTCGTGTGCTCTATGGTGGTATGGTATCGTATAGCCCGCAAGACGCTGCGCAAGAATCGTTTATAGTGGTTGGTAGGGGGGTTGCTACGTTGTTTCAGTGGTTAGGGGAGACGGCTGGCGATTTTGTACGAACAGGCGAGGCACCTGAGGACGCCGCAGGTATTGTTGGGGCAACCCGTATCGCAAGCGAGCAACAAGCACAGGGTGTATCGTCATATCTTTTGTTCTTGGCAATCCTTTCACTGAACCTTGCGGTGTTGAATATTCTTCCTATTCCTCCGCTTGATGGAGGAAAACTCCTCTTTCTGACAATAGAGGCGATACGAGGTTCTCCTGTTTCACACACAGCAGAGAAGAAGGTTCAGGTGGCAGGTTTTGCCTTTTTGATGACCTTGATTCTGTTGCTTACCATCCGTGATATTATCCGTCTTTAAAAGAAGGCTATGAGACAGAGCTCATTTTTTACTAAAACACTCAAAACAATTTCTTCAGAAGAGCAATCAAAAAACGCACAATTGTTGTTGCGGGGTGGTTTTATTTATAAGAATTCAGCAGGCGTGTATTCGTACCTGCCTTTGGGTTGGCGCGTGATTCAAAATATATCACAGATTATCCGCGAGGAAATGAACGCAATTGGCGGGATAGAGATGTTGATGCCTGCGTTGGTAGAAAAGAGGTATTTGGATATAACACAGCGGAGCGCTGTTGATATTGGGTTTTCGGTTGCAGGGCACGATTCTGGGCGTGCTCCCTATATTTTAGGGTGGACGCACGAAGAGGTGATAACAGAGATAGCGACTCGGTATATCCAGTCGTGGCGCGACCTGCCTGTTGCAGCCTACCAGATACAGACAAAGTTTCGGAACGAGCCGCGAGCAAAAAATGGCCTGTTGCGAGGACGGGAGTTCATAATGAAAGATTTGTACAGCTTTCATCAAAGCAAGGAGGATTTATTGGTGTACTACGAGACAGTCCGTCGTGCCTACGAGGCAGTATTTGCACGGGTTGGGCTCAAAGCCTACTACACTGTTGCAACAGGAGGCGATTTTACAATGAGTACCACAAACGAGTTTCAGGTATTGGCAGACGCAGGTGAAGATACTATTTACTACAAAGAGGGTTCATCTATTGCGTTCAACCAAGAGGTCGTTGAAGAGAGTGGTGAGTACGATGTGAGTGATTTTCAGAAAGGAAGCGCGATTGAGGTGGGCAATATTTTCCCGCTTGGGACAAAATACTCTGATGCGTTTGACCTACGGTGGCAGGATGAGAATGGCAAAAAGCAAAAGGTGTATATGGGGTCATACGGTATTGGCGTGAGTAGGGTGATGGCAGCGCTTGTGGAAGTATCCTCGGATGAGCGGGGTATTATTTGGAACCCTGCTGTTGCTCCTTTTTTGGTGCATATCATCCCAATATCAGACGATTCTGCTGTTATCCGTGAGGCAGAAAAAGTGTACGAAGCACTGAAAGGCGAAGGGTATGCCGTGTTGTTGGACGACAGGAATGCGCGCCCTGGAGAAAAGTTTGCAGACAGCGACCTGATAGGAATACCATTCCGTATCACCGTGTCCCAAAAAACAATGGAACAGAACGGATATGGGCTCAAACTACGGGATAAAGACGAAGAGCAGATATATTCTCTGCCAGACTTGAAACAACACATAGCACTACAACGATAGTATGTTCGGTAATGTATTTGAAGTATTTTCAAAAGACCTTGGTATTGATTTAGGAACGGTTAATACACTTGTCTATACACAAGGGCGAGGAATTGTCATCAATTCTCCATCTGTTGTTGCACTGAATAAAAAAACAGGGCGTATTTTGGCGATTGGAGAGGAGGCGCGACAAATGCTCGGTAAAACGCCCACACACATTGTTGCGTCAAAGCCCTTGACACAAGGTGTTATTTCCGAGTTTGAGATTACCGAGCAGATGCTCCGTTCCTTTATGAACCAGCTGAGTGCTGACAAGATAAATGTGATGCCGCGTCCGCGAGTTGTCATTGGTGTACCGAGCGGGGTTACTGAAGTTGAGAAGCGCGCGGTTGAGGAGGCTGCGCGGAACGCAGGTGCTCGTAAGGTGCACCTCATTGAAGAACCGATTGCTGCGGCGTTAGGAGCTCGTTTGGGTGTGCAGGATCCAGTCGGTCATATGATTGTTGATATAGGAGGAGGAACAACCGAGATCGCTGTTATTTCGTTGGGCGGGATTGTGTTGCGAGAATCGTTGCAAGCCGCAGGCACGAAGATGAACGAAGACATTATCAATTACGCGCGAGAAGAGTTGCAGCTTCTGTTGGGAGAACGGACAGCGGAAATGGTGAAAATCGTTGCTGGATCTGCGTTGCCGCTCAATGAACCCATCCAAACAACAATGCGCGGGAGAGATGTTGTAAACGGTCTTCCAAAAGAAGTTGTTGTTACTGACGAACATATTCGGCGTGCTATCGCTCCTTCTGTGCGTACGATCGTTGATGCTGTGCGTAGTACTGTTGAGCAGACACCACCTGAATTGATTGCAGATATTATGGAAAACGGCATTGTTTTGGCTGGGGGTGGTAGTTTATTGCGAGGGTTGCCCGAATTGCTGGAATACGAGACGAAAATTGCTGTTAAAATTACTGATGATCCGCTCACCGCTGTTGTTCGTGGGTGTGGAATAGCCATAGAGCACTTAGATGAAATGCAAGATATTTTAGTAGATATTGACAACGAGTCAAAATGAAACTTGAAAAAGAGGAAGGAGTATTCATTGAAAAACAGGACATCACAGGTGCGTCACTTGAGGAGATGTTATCTGATTCAATGCTTTTGAACGACAACAATCAGGGGGTGCCACACCTCCGTATTCTTGTTGGTGGTATTACTATCAAGACATTTCTTTTTGCCTTTATTGCGCTCTGTTGTTTTTTGGTGCTCTACGTTGTGTATCTCTTTGTTTTGAAGGGAGAGGAGAACAGTTTGATAGCAAGCCACAATGCACAGACCGTGTATCACGTTGGGCAGAGCAGGGGAGAGATTCTCGCGGTTGACGGCACTGTGCTTGTGTCTTCAAAAATCGCGTTCCACCTCTTGGCAAACCCCTCGCTGTTTGAGAGCGAAGAGGAGATCAAAAGAGCAATGGATGCGTTATCCCACAGCAACCCTCGTTTTCATAGAGATATTGTACAGGAAAAAGTACTCAATGCGTTTGAAAAGAACCTTGGGTCTGTCTTGTTGTTGAAGAATTTAGACGATGAAGAGATCGCTGGCATCACTGATATTCTGGTTCGGTATAGCGGTTTGTCGCTCCAAGAAACGAGTATTCGCTTCTATCCATACCAGCAACAATTCGCACACATTCTTGGGTATATGGCAGAGGTGTCATACGATGATATTGTTCAGAACAACGAGTACGCGCTTTTGGATCAAAGGGGGAAGCAGGGAGTTGAGCTGTACTACGAAGATTATCTTCGGGGAAAAGATGGTATTTTTGTGAAATACAAAAACGAGAAAGGTGTTATAGAGGAGGAAGAGTTGCTACGACCCGTTGAAAAAGGGGGTACTGTTACCACAACACTGATGCCGCGATTACAGCAGATTGCGTACGAAGAGTTGAGTAGTGCTCTGCAACGGTTGAGTACTCGCAGTAGAACGGCAGAGGATGAACAACAAGATAATGCAGACCAGCCTTCTGGTGCGGTCGTTATTCTGGACCCGCGGAATGGAGCGATTCGAGCCTCTGTGAGTATTCCCTCGTTCAATCCCAATGATTTTTCAAAAGGTCTGACGCAGGAACAGGCACAGTACTATTTTAGCGACTCGTCAGGTGTATTTTTCAATCGAGTTACATCGGGATTGTATCCATCGGGTTCTGTTGTAAAACCATTGATAGCGGTTGCAGCTTTGGAGGAAGACATTATTGATGATACGACAGTTATCCATACAAAAGGCTCAATTACGGTAGAGAGCATTTTTAACCCCGATGTTTCGTGGACATTTTTGGACTGGAAAGATCACGGTCCTGTTGATATGCGACAAGCCATAGCAGTATCAAGCAATGCGTATTTTTACGCGATTGGAGGTGGGTATAACAATCAGAAAGGATTGGGAATTGATAAAATCGTTGAATGGCTCAACGCGTTCCATTGGGGTAAGTCGCTCGGTATCACCTTTGATAACGAAGTGAGCGGACGAATACCAACCCCACGATGGAAAGAGGAGACCCAGAAGCGGGGTTGGTACATCGGAGATACCTATAACACCTCCATTGGTCAAGGAGACTTGGTTGTGACACCTCTTCAAATCGCAACAGCGATTTCAGCAATAGCAAATGGCGGCACGCTCTATAAGCCATTTGTTGTGTCGCATATAGAGTACGAAGATGGAAGTTATGCTCGGTATTTCCCTGACGCAATAGCAGAGGGTATTGCAGATTCTTCCTCGCTTGCGGTCGCAAAACAGGGGATGCGCAACGCAGTGATTGCGGGTTCAAGTACGCTATTCCAATCACTGGACGTTCCATTCGCAGGAAAAACAGGCACAGCGCAAATCGGGAGAGAGCGGAATCACGCTCTATTTGTAGGGTTTGGACCGTACGACGACCCTGAATTTGTTATTGTTGTTCTGCTTGAAAAAGGACAGAATAGCGTGTATGCAGTACAGGTAGCACGCGCCATTTTTCAGCGGTACTATCAGGAACAAGACGAGGCAGGTCGTGAGGAGTAGATGATTTCAAAAATCTGGTGGTTATCCCTCAATTTCATATAAAAAGACACCCAGCGAACAAGCACGCACCCTCAACCTCATATAAAAAGACACATCTGTTAGGACGTGTCTTTGTGGTGATGGAGTGGAGATTATCGCACCTCTACAATTTCTAACCACCCTTTTTGAATCACGAGGTCGCACTCCTTTCCGCATCCTGCGCAGGAGAAGAGAAAGTGTACCTCTTCTGCTTTCGGGTCTCGCTCCCTCAACCTGAATGGCTGGTTGCACTTCCCGCAATGGACACGGGGGAGTTTCTTGGCTCGCTTCCCTTTATACATCGGTGGCTCCTTTCTATTCCAAATCCAACCTATCATATTATTATTATGTCAAGGAATACTTACCTAATCGTACATTCCCTCTTGAAGTATGACACTTTTATACCTGCCTCAGTAAAGAAAAGGATTCTTATTTTTATATCCCAGCTCATCTGTACCACCATTCTTCAATCCGACCCCCCGACTCTCAAACCTGTCATATCAATTCTTCACCCAAACCGAACACAGGGCACTCTTATCTCAATTCTTTACATCACCTGTTACACCAGTTCCTCACCTCAACTCCTCCTGCCATCACTCGTCACACCGGCTCTTCACCCAAACAAACAGAAACACTCTGCGGGCTACACCAGCTTCATACCTAAACCAAACCCATATTGGCACAAGGTCACACCAGCCCCTTACCTAAACTGAACAGCGGTTTTCTCTTTCAATGTTCTGGGTTGAGTGCTATACTATCTTTGATTATGGTGTAAAAAGCCGCGCAATTTCAAGCAGGCAAGCAGGTATTATTGGTATGGCATTAGAAGATATTATACAAGGGAGAAAACAGAAGAGAAAACTGCTCCAAGACAGGGGGGAGTACCCTTATCCTGGCAAAGGAAAACGAACGCACACAACTGAGACATTTTTGTCTCAGTTTGATGAGCTCCAAAAATCAGAGGAAGAAATCTCTCTTAGCGGGAGGTTGCTTGCGTTACGGGAGCATGGTTCCCTTATATTCGGTGTTGTATACGATGGGTTTGCAAAAATACAGATTGTTTTCAAAAAAGATGCTATGGGCGAGAGCGCGTTTCGGAGTGTTGGCGACTACGTTGATATTGGCGACTTCATGAGCGTTACAGGCATTGCTTTTACCACAAAGCGAGGCGAGAAATCAGTACAGGTACGAAGGTATTCCCTTATCACAAAATCATTGCGCCCATTGCCTGAGAAATGGCACGGATTGAAAGACACAGAAGAGCGATACCGCAAGAGATACCTGGATCTTTTAATGAACAAAGAGGTGAGAGATCTTTTTGCAACGCGACATTCAACCATTCGTGCTATCCGTGAATTTCTACACGAAAAGTATTTTGAGGAAGTAGAAACACCAATGCTGCAAAACATACCAGGCGGCGCGACCGCGCGTCCCTTTGAGACGCACCTCAATGCGATGGATATGGATATGTATTTGCGGATTGCACCCGAATTATACTTGAAACGATTGCTTGTTGCAGGGTATGAAAAAGTGTTTGAGATAGGGAGAAATTTTCGCAATGAAGGGGTTGATGCTTCGCATAACCCTGAATTTACAATGCTGGAGTTGTACGCTGCGTACGAAGACGAGAGGTATGGAATGGCGCTTACAGAAGAAATGATGGAGCTCATTTTGCAGAAAACAGTAGGCAGTACGACTCATACATTTGAGGGAAATGAGATTGTGTTCCAGCCTCCATACCAACGTATTGAGTTCAACGAGATGTTGATGAAGTACACAGATATACGCTACGAGGATTATAACCTCGCCTCGCTGCTCAAGAAAGCGGATGAGATGGGCGTTGTAATCGGCAAAGAAGTTCAGTCCAAAGCCGAAGTTGCAGATGAGATTTATAAAAAGTATTGTCGCAAGCACTTTATACAACCAACATTTATTATCCATTACCCAATGGAGATGGTGCCTCTTGCAAAACCTTTGGACAACAACCCTTCCTATGCGCGGAGTTTTCAGCTTGTTGTTGGAGGTATCGAGATGGCAAAAGGGTACTCTGAGTCCAACGACCCTGTTACCCAGAGACAGGAGTTAGAAAAACAAGAAGAATACAGGAAAAAAGGTGACAAAGAGGCACACACAATGGACACCGACTTCATAGAAGCCTTAGAGTACGGTATGCCGCCTGCGTGCGGTATTGGCATAGGGATTGACCGCTTGGTTGCGTTTCTGAGCAACGCAAACGCCCTCCGCGAAATCATCCTATTCCCAACAATGAGGGATAAATAAGAATACTATTAAAATAAAACACATCCCGAAAGGGATGGTTTTACCGTGGTCATGCGACGCACGCTCCTGCTATAAAGCATTAACTTTTTTTAGCATCTATCATTTTTCGTGTCAATACTTTTTTGTGGACAACAACATCTTTATCTGTGCTCTTTCCATCGCTGTTTATCTTCGTTGTCTTTTTGGTGTTTGTTGTAAATTTCAATCAAGGTTATCTCGATTCTCTGAAAATTGACTGCGTATATGACACGAAGCGAGATGTCGTTCATATCTGTTGAGCTCATTCTCGCCTTTACTATATTGACATCCTCTTTGAGTGCTCCATATAATATACTATTTTTTCTGCCTTGAAAAAATGGAAGTATATCATTTTTATTCTCCAGCTCCCATATTCTGGTATGTGTTTTTTTGAATACTTCTAAATCTTGAGATATAGTAGGGTATTTTTTGCCTAATTTCTTTAAGTCCCTTATAAATCTCCTACCTTGCTTAAAGTTCATCTTCATCTTCTACTACAGATGTAGCGTCTGTTCTGTATTTAGCTAATCTATAATCAATAATTTCACCCTGTTTTGTTAGTACCCACGGCGTATCTCTATGTGCGTAGTCTGATATTTGGGCGGCTGTATTGTGTTTCATTCTGTCCAACACTTCATTGATATGTTGTACCTCTTGTCCATTGAGAACACTTAAGTCAGGATCAATGTTAGATATGTATTTTGTCTGAGTTCTATCGTGGAACATAGTCTTGTTG
>VXOY01000023.1 GCA_009839835.1 Candidatus Spechtbacteria bacterium SB0662_bin_43
AGAGACTAATTAGATGCAGGGATTAACAAATAATATGGTCCCCCCCCCCCGAACTACTTTCTCTGCTATACGCAGAGATGTGAATGTCTTTCCTGTCCCACAAGCCATTATCATTTTACCCCTATCGCTGTTTTGAAATCCCTTTACAACACTATGAACTGCTTGTTGTTGTTTGGGTAATAACTCCCTTATCTTTTCTTTTGATGTTTCAGGCAACGTATCTTGACCGTGTTTCAATAGAAAATCTATGCGCTTTACTGGCGATATTAGATTTTGTATTTGTTTATCAGCGCTTGATGACCAATCACTTGTAGTGACAACCCATCGTTGTACAAACACATCTGGCATTTGTGAGACGCTTAAAAATGAATCTATGACGCTTTTTGAAACAGTATGTTCTTCAGTAAAGCACTTACACTGAATAGCGATGTATTTACCATCGTTGCGCTTAGCAATAAGGTCAATGCCAATATCTTGTGGACCCAAGCCCGTCTTTTCTTCTCTTTCTTTCCAGTCGCCCCACCAATCACAATCTTTTATTTCGTATTCTGGGTGGTTTTTGAAAACTTGTATGACTAATTTTTCAAAGTCTCTCCCCTGCTCAACTGTATTTTTGCTATTAGATTGAATCTGTTGAATTCTTTGAGCGATTGTCATTGTGCTATTTGATACTCCTTCGTCTTTTATCTCCATAAAACCTATATGATAGAATATATCCCTACTGCGCCCTATTCCTAAATACTCTCATGGTATCTGTTTTTTATCCCTAAAACTCAAACACGTCTCGTGTCTGGGGTACTGTTGCTTCTACCTTGAGTTCGCTTTTGATAATATCGGCAAACACTGTTGCTGCTTCTTCTTCGCCCTGAACGCAGAACACCTTTTTCAAATTATTCCCTTGATTGATGGCTGAAATCCACCGCAGGAGTCCATTCTGGTCTGCGTGCGCAGAGTATCCGCCTATTGATTCTATCCGTGCATTTACAGGGATGGATTCCCCTAAGATGGTCACCTCATCGTGCCCCTCAATAATGGCTCTCCCCAGCGTTCCGTGTGCTTGATACCCAATAAAAAGAATGGTGTTCTGTGGGCTTGGTAAGTAACGCATCTCGTGGTGCAGAATTCGTCCTCCATTTGACATCCCGCTTCCAGCAATAATAATTTTTGGAGGAGGAACATCGTTTATCGCCTTTGATTCTTCTGTTGTGAGCGTGAGAGAGAGATTGGGAAAGTCAAAAATATCGTCTCCATTCAAAATGAGGTTGGTTGCCTTGCGATTAAAAAATTCATTGCTCTGCTTATAGACCTCTGTTGCCCGAATAGCAAGAGGGCTATCCAAAAACACTTTGATGGGAGGAACGATGGCGTTTTCAACCAAATGATTGAGTTCAAATAAAATTTCCTGCGTCCGTTCAAGTGCAAACGAAGGTATCATCAAAACACCGTTTTTCTGAACTGTATCTTCTATAACGTGCTTCAAAAGATAAAGCCGCTCCTCTTTGTCTTCGTGCATACGGTCTCCATACGTTGTCTCCATCAAAACATGCTCTGCGTCCTCTATGTAGTCAATGGGAGCGAGGAGCGGTGTTGGTGGGTTTCCTAAATCCCCTGAAAACACAAACTTTTTTTCGTGCTCGTCTTCTGTGATCCACGCCTCAATAGAGGCTGAGCCTAAAATGTGTCCTGCGTCCCTGAATCGTACGCGAATATCAGGTGTAATATGTACCATCTCTTTGTACTCAACGGGGTGAAAAAATTGTTCGCATTGCTTCACGTCTTCTTGCGAATACAGCGGTTCTTGATGCTTATTCTTACACTCTTTTGCTATAATCTCTTGGCTGTCTGCAAGCATAACAGGGGCAAATCCCAACGTTGGCTTTGTTGCGTAAATAGCGCCTTTAAATCCTTTGTTCACCAAACGAGGAACAAGTCCTAAGTGGTCTGCGTGCGCGTGCGTAACCAACACAGCATCAATCGTAGATGGGTCATATAGAAACGCTCTCCAATTCACATCAGGGCAGTGTTCGCCTCCCTGTGTAAGACCGCAATCAATGAGTATTTTTGAGTTTTTTGTCTCTAAAAAATAGTTTGAACCCGTTACAGAACGGGCGCCCCCGCAAAATGTAAGTCGTGCCATAAAAATGTTATAAAAACTGCTTGCCAATATCCTTATACTATACTATTATTCATACTATACACATAACACACCATTATGCCAAATCTTGCATCTGCAAAAAAATCCCTGAGAAAATCAACAAAACAAACCGCACAGAATAAGCGCTACAAGAACCGCATCAAGGCTATCACAAGAGAACTGAAGGAATTGATAGCAAACCAAGAAACAGAAAAGGCGTATCAAAAACTTTCCCTATTTTTCAAGGCAGTTGATAAAGCCGCAAAACAGCACATCATACATAAAAATACAGCATCTCGCCGCAAGGCTTTGATGTACAAAAACGTTCAGTCAACCACAACTGCAAAAAACATCAGCTCGCAAGCAAAGTAAGGATCTATCAACCCTCGCTTTATTTTCTCATCCAATGTCGCCAGTCGCTCGTACAGCGCTATGCCTTTTTGTGCGCTGTATTGCTGAACGAACGGCAATGACTTTCGCACAACAAAAGGAGGTACTTTTATTGTAGCAGAAAGAGCAGAGCTGTTCGTGACCCCCTTGTGTACCTGTTCCCGTATCAGCTCAACAATACGAATGTGTCGTTCTATTGCGCCTAAAACAAGGAGAGCAGACACTCCATTTGCTTGGTGCTGTCGCAGCTCGCGAAACGCAACGCCGCGTTTTTTACCAAAGAGCGCATCTATGGTCTTGAAAACAGTGTTTTCCAATTGAGAATCTACGCTACTCTCAACAACATCTGCTGTTGCCTGCTCTGGAAAACAGTACGTGTCTATTTTGTGCAACTCGTTATACGCAAGCCACATATCTCCGCCACACCTATCAAACACATTCTGAATGATGGTGTGCGACAATCGTTCTTGGTGCGGAATGGCGTCGTACAACCATTGCACTGCTTCGCGACGAGGCAAGGAGGAACAGTCAATAACAACGCCTCGTTCAAAGAGATGAAAAGCCGCGTTCTTTTGGGTGTTTACCCTGTCGTATAACACAACAACCCGCGTCTTGGAATCAAAAACACCCTCAATAATATCGTTGTACTCCTTTGCCTTTTTTGAGACAAAAAAATCACTCAAGACAAGGGCCTTTTTTTCATTGGACGCAAAGAGAGAGGACGCTTGTATGTATTCCTCTACAAATCCGTAATCAATGGCTTGGGTGTCGTGTTCCTCAACAATAAAATCGCCTGCTCGCAATTTTTTTATATAGTTACGCAACGCAACCCGTGAACGAAGCGAGTTGTCTCCGTGAATAAGAATAACCATAGTGACTACAATTGCACACCCTCCCATTCTATGGCCGTTCCCACATCAACGTACTGTATCCAGAGTGCGCCTGTTACAAAACGAATCTCCTCACCATCCCCATCAAAGAAAAGAATGGAGCTATTCAGGGATGTTTCTGCTTTTTGCCACGACCCTTCAATAACGTCTCCGTTCTGGAAGAGCAATAATGTTCCTTGCCCCTCAACATCAACATCATTGTACTCGTTGTCTATCATTCGAGACGTTGTAAAGAGTACTGCCACTTTTTTTGCCTCTACAGAACGTCTGTCTCGCGCGTCTATTTCTGGCTTATTATTTCTATGCCTTGTATAAGTGTTGGTTTCACTACTGTATGTGTAGAAAACATCATACGACCTACCGTACCCAATACGCAACGTACTCCCATCTGCTTCATCTCGTGGGCTGTCTGTCACAAATGTGTACTCGTGTCCTTGATACTGACTCCTGTACCCTAACTCGTTCCCTGCCCTTTGTGCGCGCTCGTATGACGAGAATCCATTGTGTGGGGCTAATATCCCCTGTTTTCTAAAATACGTGTTGTGCGGATTGGTCAAACCGTTCAGGTTATCAATGACTCTCCTGTTTATCTGTTGGAGCGCGTATTTTGAGCCACCCCAGTGAGCGTATATTGCGTCAAATGACGCAGCAACAGGAATAAAATCGTGACGGGAAGAGCGGATAGACCCAATATCAAGTGCTATGCTCTCGTCGTGTGGCTCGCACGAAAAGATAGCCATGAACCGCGTGATGCCACCTTTTATCACAGGCATCTCAACAACAATATCGGCGTACGCGATTCCAGACAGGGGTCGTGCAACAGAATCTGCAGCAAGCATAAACGCGATAGGACGAGGGTTGTCGCTATTTTTACACAACGCACCGCTTGCAGGATGAACAGGAATTTCTGACACCGTTGAGAATTCAACAGACTCTGACGAAGGTTGAGGAGGTTCAACAACGGTTGGTTGCTGTTTTGTAGGTTGACTCACATCTTTCTGAGTACTGTCGAACAAAAAATATATACCCATAGCAACAAGCACAAGAGCTATACACCCACCTACCAAAACAACAACCTTGCGTTGTTTGGTGAAACCTTTGAGCCCTTGAATTTTGATACCACGTATTTTCTTCATACCTTATGATTTTAAAACATCCCAGGACGCGCCGCTATGAGACACGACCTTGAGCGGAGCAGACAGAGAAACAACGGTCTCAAGCGTCTCTGCAACCCTGTCTTGAAGTGATATAATAACATCTTTTTTCCCCTCCCACAATAACTCATCGTGCACCTGTAGCACCAAATCTATATCAGGAAACTCTTTGTCTGCCCTTACCATAGCCATCTTCACAATATCTGCTGCAGTGCCTTGAATCGGCATATTGATCGCTACTCGTTCTGCAATGGAACGGAGGAGTGGATTTGATGAGTGGATATCGGGCAAAAATCGCCTCCTGCCATACATTGTGATAGCGTACCCATGCTGTCGCGCCATCTCTTTTGCATCTTCCATATACTGAGCAATCCCCTTAAAAACAGCGAGGTAGGTGTCCATAAACTCTCGCGCCTCATCAGGCGATATGCCTGCAGACCGTGCAAAAGAACGAGCGCCTATACCGTATATAATACCGAAATTGAGAGCCTTGGCACGGTATCTCATATCAGAATCTACCTTATCAATATCAACCCCAAACACCAACGAGGCAGTTCGTTGATGGATATCTTCTCCCTGAAGAAACGACTCTCGCATATTTTGATCGTTCGCTATATGCGCGACTATCCGTAACTCCATCTGAGAATAGTCACACGCTAAAAACAGATTTCCTTTTTCTGCCACAAATGCTTTACGGAGCACTGAAGCCCACTCTCCTCGAATAGGAATGTTTTGTAAATTGGGGTGATTGCTGCTCATTCTCCCTGTCGCTGTACCCAAAGGAATAAACTGCGAGTGTATCCTATCGTCTTGCTGTTTGTACTTTGGAAGAGGTGTTAGGTAGGTTGAGACCAATTTTTGCAATTCGCGTTGCTGGAGGATGAGTGGAACAATAGGGTGCTTATCCTGTATTTTTTCAAGCTGATCTGCCGATGTTGAGTACGCCTTTGTTGATGTCTTTCTCACGCCTTTTGAAGGAATCTTGAGTACATCAAAAAGCACTTCGGAGATTTGTCTTGGTGAATTTACATTAAACGCCTGACCTGCGTGTTCATAGATCTTCGCCTCAATAGTGCGCAATTTTTTTTCTATCTTTTTCTGCACGTCTTGCAAAACGCGCTCGTGGAGCATAATGCCCTTTTTCTCCATCTTCTCAACAATAGGAATGAGTGCTTTTTCAGCGTCATACAGCTCTTGCGACAAAAGGGTGGATCGCCACGCATCGTCTAATTGCAACTGCATTTCTTGCTTGCGACTCATCTGTTTTGCGAAGAGGCTGCCTTCCTCAAACCCACGAATGCCTCGCAACCTCTCAACCAAGCTATAGAAATGGAGGTCTTGGAACAGCGCCCGAACCTCATTTGGGTCAAAAAGTCCCCACGTCGCATCGCGCAACGCAAATTGTAAGGGAACATCTTGTTTGATAGTCGCAAGCATTCGCGAGAACAACGCATCTTCTTCGCTGCTCAACAACTGCTCCTCAATTCTCTTACTCACCCCAATATCCTGCCCTTCTTTTAGTTTGCGAAAAATAGTTTCCAGTGTTTTATGTTCTGCGATCAAACGAGACGCTGTTTTCTCACCAACTCCTTGTACGCCTGGGATATTATCAGACGCATCTCCTCGCAACCCTTTGTACTCTGCTATGTAGTCTGCATCAAAGCCATAGCGCGCGACAACAGCGTCATTATCGTACAGTATTGTGTCAGAAACTCCTCTGCGAAGAGTATACACCTTTGTTCTTCCTGAGATGAGCTGGAGAGTGTCCAGGTCTCCGCTCACAATAATATTCTCTACGTCAGGGTGATTATTCTCCACAAAACACACCAGCGTGCCAATAATATCGTCCCCTTCGTATCCAGGGTGCGACAAAATAGGAATGTGAAACGCACCCAACACCTCACGTACTCGTGGAATCTGTGCGTACAACTCATCAGGTGCTTTCTTTCGCTGTGCCTTATATTGCTGAAACTCTTTTTTGCGGAATGTTTCATCCTCTAAGTCAAATGCTGCTGCAATGTAGGTAGGATTAAACTCTTTCAGTACCCGCAAGAGAATTGAACTAAAACCAAAAACAGCGTTGGTTTGCTCACCTTGTTGCGTGTGGAGCGCAGGCAGGGCGTGGTACGCTCTATGAATCAATGCATACGCATCTATAACAACGAATCGCTTGCTTTTCCTCATTAAAAAAGTGTTATTCTTCGCTGGGTGGTCGACACCACCTCAATATTCATATACAATGTGGTACTCGGTAATGCTGGCTCGCAATTTTCAGCCCATTCCACAACCACAAATGCTTTAGGGTTTTGTGTAATAGCACCCCATCCTAAACCATCAATTTCTGCTTTGCTGGTAATACGATACCAATCAAAGTGATACAACACAGAGAACAATGGATGCGAGAGCGGATACGACTTCATAATAACAAAGGTTGGACTCTGTATGACGCGCTCCACTCCAAAAGCGCGAGATATGGCTTTTGCAACCTGTGTTTTGCCTGCTCCCAATTCCCCGTTCAGCGCCAGAACAAAGGCTCGATCTCTGTGGGGACGGGCACAGCGAACCACTGATTGCGCTACTTCTTGCGTGTCGCGCAACGCGTTACTCACAAACTCTTTGCTTCCCCTACGGTGTGTTTTGACATACCCTCCTGTTTTCATTATTATGATGTAATTAATAATCACAGCCAACAAACTATGCACAGTATGGACGACACATTATTGCAATTTCTTTTTGAAAAAGAATCAATCGCTGTTGTTGCAGGAAACACAGCTCCTGACGATACACTGCCTGCCTCGCTCTCAATAGCATTGGTCGCGACATCTCTTGAGAAAGACGTCTCTCTTGTTGCTCAGCAGGGCATTCCACACCACCTTGCGTTCCTTCGCTTTGATACCATTATACCATCATCGTCTTTTTCGCTGAAAAAAACAAGTTTTACTGTGTCGTCCCACAACCACAGCATAGCAAATGCCTACTACACACAACAAAACAGCGAACTGCACATTCTGCTCACAGACACAGACAACCAGGTCGTACCATACACAGATATTACCGTGTCTGCACCACAAAACAAAAGAGGGATTATTGCTATTGGGTGTACACTGCAAGAGATAGAAAAAATCCGTCAAGAAAATCGCCTATCGCAACAAGAATTGTTCATTCTTCAACAGACAGAACCCTCGCTGTCGTATTGCGAACTCATCACTCGGATACTCAAAAAGAATGGAGACCTTATGACAAAAGATGTTGCAACAACCCTGATGACAGGCATTATTATAACCAGCGATAACTTCCAAAACGCCAGCACAACGCCCCAATCCTTATTTGCTGCCGCGTACCTCACAGCGTGCGGAGCAGAAAAAGAAAAAATTATTCGCACCCTCTACACAACCCGATCGTTTGCGTTCATACAACTATGGGGTGTTTTGCTAAGCAGGTTTCACTACAACACCAAAAGGAAGAGTGGCTACACCTATCTCCATCGCAACGAAATAGAAGGAGGAGGCATCAAGCACAATGAAATCCCCTCTCTGCTCAACGAGCTGCGAACAACAACTCCCTATGCTCGGTTTGTCATTATTGGAATACAGACAGAAAAAACGCTCGTGTGTATGGGGTCTGTCATAGAAGGGTCACCGTCTCCGCTCATACGGCAACTGGGGGTAACAATGCACGGCTCCTCGTTCTCAATCCCAGTCCGTATCCGCACCTCAATTCAACACGAAATGAGCGCACTTGAAGAAACAATTTCGTCCCTCATCATATAATATAAGTGTGATATACTAATAATACTGATCGTGGTATTGCAAAAATAATCCTTGCACTTCACGAGAGAATGGGATTTTACTTTTTTATGCATAGAATGCCACTACTATACATACCACCGCCTTTATAAATGAGCTGGGCATAAAAAAGTAAAATCCCATTCTCTTTTATAAATATTTGAACAGAGAAACAAAATAAGACGTACATCAATACACCCTTATGGACTCGTATACCCTCACGCAAGAAGCAATAGACCAGAGAGTTGCCACAATCCAGTCCTACCACGACATACAAACGTCATTTGACGCGCTCCAAGAAGAAAACGCCTCCACAGTGTTTGAAATTTTAATGAGCGCTATTTTGATTTTTGCAGCCTCAGACATTCATATAGATGCAGTACCTGAAGGGGCACGAATCCGAATGCGCATAGATGGCATTCTCCACGACGTTGCGTTTATGAACGAACACTTATTCTCGTTGGTGCTGTCGCGCGTTAAAATGCTGTCTGGTCTGAAAATAAATGTCCGCGCAGCACAAGACGGGAGGTTTTCCCTCCAAGAACCCAGTCAAACGATAGAAATTCGTGTCTCTCTTGTTCCGTCAGAGTATGGAGAAGATATTGCGCTCCGCGTTCTGGATCCGCGCTCCCTCATCTCAATACAAGAATTGGGAATGCGCGAAGATCTATACAACACACTCCTTGGACAAATCAAAAAACCTCTTGGGCTCATTTTAGTGACTGGCCCAACAGGTGCTGGAAAAACCACCACCCTGTACGCTATTCTCAAGTTCCTCCAAGACCCCTCTATTAAAATAGTAACAATAGAAGACCCTATAGAGTATCACTTACGGGGCGCGTCCCAAACACAGGTAGATGAGTATCACGGATACACGTTTGATGAAGGAATTCGAGGTATGTTGCGCCAAGACCCTGATATTGTAATGGTAAGCGAGTTGCGTGGCATAGAATCCCTTACTGCAGCGCTCCAAGCATCGCTCGCAGGTAGGCTTGTTCTCAGCACCCTGCACACCAACGATTCGTTTGGGGCTATCCCCAGGATACTTGATATGGGCGTCAAAACAGACACGGTTGCATCAGGGCTCAATATGGTTATTGCTCAACGGCTCGTGCGCAAACTGTGTAAGGGCTGTAAAAAAGAATACCAAACGACACCACAACAGGCAGAGGTTTTAAACGCCCTCCTGTCTCACCTGCCCTCACCACCTGCCGAAGAATCATATACGATATATACCGCAAGCACAGAGGGATGTACGATGTGTGGCAGAACAGGATACAAAGGAAGGATTGGTGTATTTGAGCTGTACGCAGCGAGCCGCGAACTATCGCACTACATCTCAAAAAATATGACAGAACTGGAGCTTATGACGATGCTGACCACAGAACAAGGGGTAACAACAATGAAACAAGACGCTGCCCTTCGCATTGTTTCAGGAATCACATCAATACCAGAAACAGAACGAATTCTGGGCCCTTTGCAGTCTTCGTAAATACAAAACACCCTTGAAAAGTAGGGGCACGATCTTGGCTTGGGAACCGAGAAATAGAATACCTCCGAGGAGTTAGTTCGCAAACGCCAACTAATCCATTGTCTAAGAAATATCCCGATACTCGTAATGAGTATTGTGTCCCTACTTTTCAAGGGTGTTTTGAAAAGTTTTTATGATAAGATGTTTGTTCGTTGAGAGAAATCCTTGCACTAAACAGAGGGTTTAATGCAAGGATACATAATAGCCGATATTTCCTTTTTTGTCAAGACCTGTAGCATTGCAGCCAATACTTTACACTTTTTGCTATCACACACATTCTCAAAATAAGATTTTTTACACTCAACCCGAATATAAACAGAGTTCTGGGTCAATCCAGATATTCTTTTATGCCAAGATCATCTATGCACACAAACTCGTCTATGGCAGCAGTATTCATGCATAAAAAGAATATCTGGATTGACTATGAAGATAAAAGAAGCCTGTTTTGATATACCACCAACTCTGTAGTATGATACCAGTGCGTATGAACGAGGATGTATCACCTATTCAACACCCAAAAGATAAACCATTGGACGCAACCCTAAGACCCACATCGTGGGATGGGTACATAGGTCAAGACAGGATAAAAGACCAGCTCAAGATATTTATTGATGCTGCACGAAAAAGAAATGACGCCCTTGACCACGTACTGCTCTATGGACCACCTGGTCTGGGAAAGACAACCCTCTCGCACATTATCGCACGGGAATGCGGGGTCAATATCCGCATCACAAGTGGTCCTGCCATAGAAAACGGCGGCGACCTTGCGTCCATTCTTACAAACCTCGCACCAAACGATGTGCTCTTTATTGATGAAATACACCGACTCAACAAAAGTATTGAGGAGATTCTCTACCCTGCTATGGAACAACGGGCGCTTGATATTATTCTGGGAAAAGGCCCCTCTGCAAAAACAATACAAATAGACCTCCCGCCTTTTACCCTCATTGGTGCGACAACAAAGGCAGGGTCTATTTCTGCTCCGCTCCGAAGCAGGTTTGGGATAACAAACCGTCTTGAGTTCTACGATCAAGAAGATATTGAAAAAATCATTCGCCGATCTGCCTCGCTCTTGGGCTCTACAATAGACGAAGATGCAATCTCGTTTATTGCGTCTTGCTCAAGGAGCACGCCTCGTGTAGCAAACCGCATCCTCAGGCGGACGCGGGACTACGCAGACGTAAAAAACAACGGGGCTATCTCCAGACAGATAGCAGGACAAGCCCTCTCTGTCCTTGAAATAGATGATCTTGGATTAGAACCAACAGATAGACAACTGCTCCTGTCTCTTATAGAAAAATACAACGGAGGCCCTGTTGGTCTCAAAACTCTTGCGGATAGCATCACAGAAGAAGTAGAAACACTGGAAGATATTTACGAACCCTACCTTATGCGCATTGGATTCTTAGACAGGACGCCACGCGGAAGAGTCGCGACCATTGCGGCATACGAACACCTAAACATTGAATTACCCCTATAACAAACCTATGAGCGGACACAGTAAATGGTCAACAATCAAACACAAAAAAGCATCTACCGATCAAAAACGAGCTGATGCGTTTTCAAAAATAGCTCGCGCCATAACGGTTGCTGCACGAGGCGGAGGGGATGTGGAGACAAACTACGAACTTCGGTCTGTTGTAGAAAAAGCAAAAAACGCCAATATGCCGAAGGACAATATAGAACGAGCCATCAAAAAAGGGACAGGCGAGTTAGGAGGGGAACACTTAGAGGAACTATTGATTGAGGCGTATGGTCCAGATGGGGTTGCGTTTTTAATCACTGGTGTAACAGACAACAAAAACAGGACAGCAGCAGAAATAAGACACCTGCTCTCAAGATATGGCGGCAAAATAGCAACAGAGGGGAGTGTGCAATGGCTCTTTGAACAACAGGGTGTTGTTCGCATAATCCTTCCACCGACAGAATCAAAAGATGAATTTGAGTTGCTGGCTATTGATCAGGGCGCGACTGATATTGCGTGGGAGGACACCACTGCTTTTATTTACACAACAAGAGACGACCTTCAAACAACGCAACAATCTCTTGCCCACCAAGGATACACAGGGCCTGCATCTCTGGAGTGGGTGCCAAAAAATAGTGTTTCAACAAGCGAAAAAACACAAACAACGATTCAAAAGCTATTTGAAGCACTGGATGATAACAACGACATACAAGATGTCTACACCAACGCAGAGTAACGAAACGTACTGTATAAAGAGCACTTGTGGGCGAAAGGACTTGAAAAGAACAGGCGAGGAGTATATTGTAATAGTGGCGATTGGGAGTAGAAAATCTCCTGTTTTCTGATATTGGTCGCACGGTGCGACCAAAAAGAGATCTCCCAATCGCCCACCTCAACATAATAGCGTACTGCGCTGTTTTTTGTTGTGCGGAATGATTATTAGTACTATAACGTACGGTGTACTTTTCTGATTGAGTTGTTAGTAGTTATCGTTATTATTGCGACTCTATCAGTGACTGGTGGGAATGGAGGCAGCAGAGCGCAACAGCCAATGCGTCAGAGACATCATCTGGCTTCGGTGCCTCTGGGAGCTTGAGAATTGTTTGTACCATTGACTGAACTTGTTTTTTATCTGCCCTCCCCCATCCTGTTACTGCTTGCTTTACTTGGAGGGGTGTATATCTCACAATTTCCACCTTGCTATGCGCAGCAACCAGCAAGATAACACCACGAACAGACGCTATATCCAGGGCTGTTTTTTTATTCTTCACAAAAAACACATCTTCAAATGCAATGATATTGGGGTTATGCGTGTCCAAGAGCGACTGTACATACCGATATATTTCATCTAATTGAACAGAAAACGGAGCAGACCCAGAAACAGGAACAATGCCTTGCTGAATAACACGAGGTGGGTCGTTGCTTTGTAGTATTCCAAAACCCATTCTTGTTGTTCCTAAATCTATCCCCAGTACTATGCTGCTTTGTATTTTTTTCATACCAAACACCTATCTCTTGTTATCATCGCATTATACCATTGATTATCCAAAATCTTTATGATTCAGTTACTGGACAAGAAGAGCACAGAGTATACTTTTTTAGATAGTAGCTTAGCCAACCGCAGGTTTCTACTTTTTTTGCATGGTTACATTTCCTCTTGAAGTCCTACAAAGAAAAACAGGTATTGTGTTGAGAAAAGGATTTTTTACCTTTTTATACCTGCAATGCCACCGCTCTATATACCATTATTTATAATAGGTGAGATGGGGTATAAAAAAGGCAAAAATCCTTTTTGTTGAGTATGTGGTACCTCAAGAGGAAATGTAGCTCGGTTGCTTACTGAGACAAAAGACAAACTCTTCCTTGCAATAGGACAAATGTTTTTATATACAATAAAGGTATATGAACATTCTCATACTGGGGCTTGGATTCAAAAAACAAGACACAACATACGAAATGGAGCGACTCGAGGCAGGGCTCCAAGCAAGGGGACACACCGTCTTTTGTTCTTTGTGGAGCGATGTTCTGTTTTCGTTTGGAAAAGAGACAACAATCACCACACAAGGAAAAGATATCGCGTTCTTTGATTATGTAATCTGCAGATACCCTCTTTCCACTACCACGGAAAGACCCTCACGAGAAATCATTGTCTCGTCTTTTTTGGTCAGGATGTACAAGCATTTTGTTATGCTGGTGGATTACGCACAACACCATAACACCAAGGTGCTCAACCAAGACGTATGTGGTACCCTGAGCTCGTACGACAAAATGACACAACACTACATCCTTCAAAAGCACAGCATACCCACACTCCCCTCTTTTCTGTACACAGGATACAACCAGACGCACTACCCTCTCAAAAAACCGTTTGTTGCAAAAACAATAGAGGGAAGCAGAGGAGTAGAAGTATTCCTTGTTCACACAGACAAAGAACTGAAAGAAATTGTTGAGCAGTACGGAGCAGGAAACGTATTGGTACAGCAGTTTGTGCCCAACAGAAAAGATTACCGGCTTATCACAATAGGAGACACAGTGATTGGAGGAGTGCTGTGCGTGAACGAAAACGACTTTAGAACCAACGCGTTTATGGGGGGAGACCGAGAAAAAATAGAGCCCTCACGTGCAATGAAACAACTGGCGCTTACTGCAAAAAACGCACTGAACGCAGAGTGCACAGGTATAGATATAATACAGTCCAACAACCAATACTATGTTTTGGAGGTGAATATATTTCCAATGTTTATGGGGTTTGAAAACGCAACAGGCATTGATTTTGTTGATGCGCTTGCGCAACACATAGAAACCTAATCTTTCAAGCGAACCGAAACAATCCTCCTTTTCCCAATACGGATAACGCACGGGGAACGCGATATGTGCACTGTTTCGTACGGATTGGTTTTTTTGACTTCATCCACGTACACAGCGCCCTCTTCCACTTTTCGTTTTGACTCGGCTTTTGATGGGGAGAGTGCTGTCTCCACCAGAAGGTCTACTAAAACATACTCTTGCTTTTTGACAACAACATCACGAGCGCCTTTCCCTGTATCCCCTGCCTGGAAAACAGAGAGGAATGTTTTTTCTGCCCTTTGAGCCGCGCTCTTTCCGTGAAACGTGGAAACAATGGTTTGCGCGAGCTGCATCTTCATATCTCGCGCCTTTGTGCCTGACAACTCCTCTCCTTGCTTGAGATTCTCAAGCTCTTCGCTGTCCATATCGGTCACCATCTCAAAATATGGGACGATTTCTGTGTCTGGTACCGACATAACCTTTCCAAACATATCGTTTGACTCGTCCTGGAGCCCAATATAGTTTCCTAAACTTTTACTCATTTTTTCTTTTCCATCTGTACCAATAAGGTACGGTGACATCATTACATCTTGTGGTTCTTGTCCGTAATACTTTTGAACAACCCTTCCCATCAAGAGGTTGAATTTCTGTTCTATGGCTCCCAACTCAATGTCTGCTTGGACTGCCACAGAATCGTACCCCTGCAAAAACGGGTAGAGTACCTCGTGACACGAGAACGGGCTATCGGTCTCAAGTCGCTTGCGGAACGTTTCGTGGGCAAGAACCTCGCCCACAGACCGAGACGCCATAAGACGGATAATGTCTTTGAGAGTGAAACCACCAAACCACTCTGTTTGTTTCCGTATCTCTAAATGGTCTTTTTTCAAAATACATAACGCTTGTTTTTCGTAGTTTTTGTAGTTTTCTTGTATTTGCTCTCCGCTCAATTGGGGACGGGTGGTGTCCTTGCCCGAAGGATCTCCAATGGATGCGGTGTAGTCCCCGATAATAATCACTGCTGTGTGTCCAATCTCTTGAAACTGCCTGAGCTTCCATAGATTGACCGTGTGGCCAATATGCAAATCCGAGCCTGTTGGGTCAATGCCAAATTTAACCCGCAAAGCCTTTCCTGATTCAATCTTTTCTTGTACTCTTTTCTGCTGTATTATTTCTACAACACCACGAGTAAGTAGTTGTTTAGTTTTCTTATCCATATTGCAAAGAGGGGCTTTATATGACTTAATAAAGACATCTGTATGTCTTTCAAGGTATCACAAAAAAAGGAGATTGTCATATTGTACTGGAAAAAGATTTTGAAACACAAAATAACAAAAATGTTGTTTGTTGTTTTGAAAACAGGCGCCAAAAAGATTTTTGGTGGGTTGAAAAAACTTGCATCAAAAAAAACACTCAAAATACTGTACTATCTTTTCCTTCTTGTGGTCGTTAGTATAACGATTGTTTTTGCGTATTACTACAAAACTGGGCCCTCTCTTGGAGAACTCGTCGCCCTCCATGGAACAAGCTCCACAAAAATATACGACAGAACAGGCACTGAGGTGTTGTACGACATTTACGACACCCAAAAACGAACAGTAGTCCAATACGAAGACATTCCACAAGACTTGATAGACGCAACTATTGTAACAGAGGACGACAAGTTCTTTGAGCATTTTGGGATAGATGCGTACGGAGTAGTTCGTGCTGCTTTTGTAAATATTGTCCAAGGAAGGGTCTCACAAGGGGGTTCCACAATAACACAACAACTTATCAAAAACGCGTACTTCACTCCAGAACAAGGGGTTGCACCGCGAACAGTTGGAAGAAAAATAGAAGAATTGATCCTCTCTGTGCAACTTGAACTAAAATACTCCAAAGAAGAGATTCTTTGGGCATATCTCAACCGAGTCCCATATGGCGCAGCGTACGGCGTTGGTGCTGGAGCGCAAACATACTTCCAAAAGGACGTGCAAGACCTTACACTCGCAGAATCAGCGCTTTTGGCATCCCTTCCACAAGCACCCTCGTACTACATCAACAATAAAGATGAACTCAAAAAACGACAAGAAAACATTTTGATGAGGATGAAACAATTGGGCTACATAACAGAGCAAGAGTATCAGGACGCACTTGAAGAAGAGATAAAGATAGAGCCACGGTACGATAAAATCATCGCCCCCCACTTTGTGTTAGAGGTAAAACAACAATTAGAAGACAGGTATGGTGCTGCTTTTGTAGAACAAGGTGGATTACAGGTTATCACAACCCTGGATCTTGGCGCGCAAAAAGTGGCAGAGGATGCGATAAACCAATTTACTGAAAGGAACCAAACAAACTACAACGCGTCAAACGCCGCGTTGGTGGCTATAGATCATACTACAGGACATATTATAGCAATGGCTGGTTCAAAAGATTACTTCAATGAAGATATTGATGGAAACGTGAATGTGACGATGCGCCCACGACAACCAGGCTCCTCGTTCAAGCCGTTTGCGTACGCAACTGCATTTAGGAAAGGGTACACAGCAAACACTGTTGTGTACGATGTAAAAACAGAATTCAACCCAACGTGCGACTGGGAAGGAGAAGAGGAATATGGGTCAAACAGACAAAGGTGCTACCATCCACAAAACTATGAAGGAGGATACTTTGGGGCGATCAGTCTCAAGGAAGCACTCGCTCAATCACGCAACATACCTGCTGTAAAAATACTCTACTTGGTGGGTCTAAAAGACACAATAGAGTTGGCGGAAAATATGGGAATTTCTACGCTAACCAATAAAGATGCTTACGGACTCTCTCTTGTGTTAGGCGGTGGTGAGGTTACCCTCTTGGAAGAAACAGCGGCGTACGGTGTATTTGCAACAGGAGGAGAGTACAGAAAACCTTTGTTTATCCTTGAGGTACGAGATAGTAATGGGGAAATTTTGGATTCATTCTCCTCTGCTCCAAAAAGGGTGTTAGAAAAAAATATCACAGACCAAATAACCCGCTCGCTGAGTGTAAACGAGTATCGCGTTCCTGTGTTTGGAGAGCGCAATGTTCTACAAACCCCAAACCTCGCTTCTGCAGCAAAAACAGGCACAACACAGGAGTATAAGGATGCGTGGACTGTTGGATACACCCCAAGTATTAGTGTTGGGGTCTGGGGCGGCAATAACGACAACACATCTATGAGGCAGGGTGCAGGAGGGTCGCGGGTTGCAGCCCCTATATGGAATTCGTTCCTGACAAACCTCTACAAACTCAAACAAGATGAGAGTGAAGAAGCAAGGCAATTGAACAACCACTTCTCCCTTCCCGACCCCCAAACAGAACGATTTACCCTTACAACAATACCAACAACCAATAAGGATAGTATAGATGGAGTGCTGGATGAGCAGACACCCCACACTATTTTACATTTTGTTGAAAAAAGAGACCCCCTCAAAGATGCACCAAAAAACCCGGATCAAGAAGATGATCTTTACGAGCACTGGGAAAGAGCGGTTCGGGCATGGGCAGGGTTACAATATGGGGTAGATGAACCAGTTAATGAATCGGATATTATAAAAATCATTGCCCCAAAAGACGAATACGGGGTGGGTCAAGAAATACCTTTGGTTTTGATTATAGAGAGCCCTCAATCAATACAAGATATCACTATCTACTTGAATGGTAATCGTATTAGCGAACACACTGTGTTCAATGAAACAAATTTTGCTATCACTGACACTATCACAGGGCTCAATACAACTGGAGAACATACACTATCTGTGAGGTTGTCAACAAAAACAGGGAGTGTGTATAATGCGTTCACATCATTCTCTACTCACAACCCTCTTCTCATCAGTTCATTTCCATAAACACAACAGGGTTTTATTGAAGATTAAAACTATGAATTCGCCTCCATCTCTTGGGGTTTTTTGGAAACCAAAACTACAACCGTAGTGTAAAAGAAACATCCACCACATCACTTCTTTTTTTAATAAGAGCACTATAAATATGCTCTTTTTTTACTTGAAATTCGTGCAACACCAAAGGATCTGCCACCCGAACCACAACAACTTTGTTGTCAAAAACCACATCAGTAACACTGTGCAATAAAGATGGGGCTATGGTTTCTAAAACAGATTGGAGGTGTTGCGAAACACTTAAAACATCTCGTTCTTGTTGTTGAAAAACACCCCTCCTTGTTTTTGTTAACTGTGTTATTGGGCTCCACATACAACTATACCTTATGTGTTGTTTGGGTTGATTGGCATTAAGAGATAAAGATAATCTTGAACACTACTACCCTGTAAAAACAGAGGTCCGTTACTAACTCGTACAACAATTTCTTTGTCTTGTATATTTGATAATCCATCTAATACATACTGGTAGTTCAATAACCGTGAAACACCTTCTGTGTCTTCACCTTCCTTCTGTTCTTGAATTGTAATAGGAAGAGATGCGTCAAAATCCCCTGTCCTGGTATCTTTACTGGAAATAACCATTGAATTATCGACAATATCAATTTTTATTGTTTTGGAGTCGCTTGAAAAAATACTCCCTGCCCGAATTCGCTCTACAAGATTACTCTTATTAACAAGAAATGAAACAGTAAAATCTTTTGGGATAATGTTTTCATACGCAGGGTATGACCCATCAATAATATTTGAAACCACTAACGCGTTTATTAACCCCACCCTTCCCTGAAAAAACACTTGATTCTCTTCTGTGGTTATACAAACATCATCCTCTGAATCTTGAAACACCCGTAATAGTGCTTGTACTGTTTTGAGTGGAATTATTTGTTTTATCTCCTCTTTGATGACATTTTTCTGGAATATTTTTTTCTCTGACAAACGAAATCCATCGGTTGTTGTAAGGGTAATATCATTGTTTGTGATATGGAGCAACATACCTGTTAGTTCTGGTTTTGTTTCCATAGAAGAGGTGCTATTCACAACCTGTGATAATGCAAGAAGAAAAACAGACGAGGGAATACAAACACTGTCCTTGGATTGTGATTCGGAAATAGCGGGAAATTCATCGCTATCCATAGTTTGAATCTCAGACTTGTAGTTTTTTTGCTTCACCTCAAGAACAGTACCCTTTTTCTGGATATCAACAACAGGAGAAAGAGCATGGGACACAACACCAGACAAAACTCGTGGATCAACTAAAAGAGATTCTTTCTTTTTGTTTTTTGTCTTAGTGGGAATAGACAATAAGATAGACACATCTAAATCAGTAGTAGAAATACTAATAGTATTATCACCTCCTTCTATAAAAATGTGTGAAAGGTGGGGCAACGAACTGTTGCGCGATAGCGCAGGTTCTACCATCCCGATAATTTTTGTTACTATCTCTTTTTTTAAAGAAAAATTCATAATAATAGAAGGTTAGTAGATAAGTGGATAATAATGTTTTAATTCAATATATAAAGGTTTTTTATGTTGATAATGTGTCAATAACATATACACCAGTGTTGTAGAAAATATGTATAGAGGCAGAAGGGTGTAATAGTTATTCCTTTATTACCCACAATATTATGCGGTAGTATTCCCCACTATTCCACATATCATCTACTATGTGCTGTATAGTGTTTGCTTTATAACATTTAGCTCGTCTTCAAACATAACATCATCTTGTATCCTTTTCTCTATTTTATCGCACGCGTGCATAACTGTTGTGTGGTCTCTCCCTCCTAAGTGTTCTCCTATTGCAGGGTATGATTTTTTCAACTCTTTCCTCATTAAAAACATCACAATTTGTCTTGGGAGCACAATTTCTCGTCTTCTGTTTTTTTTCATTATTTCCTCCTCTTTTATTTCATAGAAACGAGCAACAGTGTTGATGATGTGTTTATGTGAAACAGGTTTTTGTGGGGTGTGTAGCAGGTTGGTGATAATTCTCTTTGCATGTTCTTGTGTTATTTGATTGTCGTACAACGATCTGGATGATGTCACAATAAGATTGAGAGCCCCCTCTAATTCTCGTATATTGTTTTTTATTGAAGTAGCTATATGTTCCAATATAGAGTTTTCCATGGTGATGTTTCGCTCTTTTATTTTTGTTTGGAGTATAGCGAGACGAGTTTCATAATCAGGAGGTTTTATGTCTGCTAACATTCCTCCTTCAAAACGTGAACGTAGTCGCTCTTCCAGGGTTGCAATCGCTTTCGGTGGTCTATCAGAACACAAGATAATTTGTTTGTTGTTCTCATACAACGTATTAAAGGTGTGAAAGAACTCTTCTTGTGTTTGTTCTTTACCTGCAATAAATTGTATGTCGTCTATAATAAGAACGTCTTTTGTGCGGTATTGCTCTTTGAAAGAGTTTTTTGTGTTGTTTTGGATTGAGGCGATAAATTCGTTCGTGAATTGTTCTGATGTTATATAAACAACATTTTTGTTCTTGTTGAATAGTTCATTCCCAATAGATTGTAGGAGATGTGTCTTTCCTAACCCAACACCCCCATAAATAAAGAGTGGGTTGTGTGTGTGCCCTGGACTTTCAACAACCGCCATTGCTGCTGCTCGCGCAAGCTCATTTGAAGGACCAACAACAAACGATTGAAACGAGTATTTTGGGTTGAGATGGGTTTTTGGGTTGATTTCCATTTCTTCAAAAATTGCTTGTCCTTCTAATGGTGTTTTTACAGCACTAGGTGTTCTTTGTGTAAGAAACGAGTGTTTTTTGGTTTCTACAACAAACAGTACACTTTTTATATCCGGAATAGTGTCGCGCAATACCTTGAGTATTGTTTTTGTATATTTTTCCTGCAACCTCCTTTTTGTGAATCCATTCGGAACAGCTACACTAACCACTCCGTCTCTATGACTGCTAATGGAGGTATTTTTGAACCACGTAAGAAATGCTGCACGTGATGTTTGGAGCTCCATTTCGTTCAAAACAACGCCCCACAAATCAATATCATTCATAATTCCCAAGCCAATTAAGGATATATGTTCTTTATCTACCTGTATAGTATCAAATATTACCATACTATACAAAAATAACCACAAAAAGAATTATTGCGGATAATTCTGTGGATTATCCGTTGATAATCGTGGATAGTGTTGCAGTATTACTCCAACCACTTGAATGAAATGCAAAATAGAAGTATGATAAAAAGGTAGTATGTCTATTACATATCAACCCAAAACAAGAAAGCGAAAGCGAACACACGGTTTTTTGAAACGAATGAGAACAGTTTCAGGGAGGAGAGTTTTGAATCAAAGAAGAGCAAAAGGACGAAAAAAGATTTCTGTGTAAAATATGATACAAAAACTCCATAGACTACAACAAGGTGAAGTGCAACAAACACTCCGTTATGGTGTAGTTATTCACTCCCCTTCTTTTTTGCTTCGCGCACACAACACTCATAGCCACACACCACCTAAGTGCAGCGTTGTTGTTGGTAAGAAGGTTTCAAAAAAAGCAACACATAGGAATAGGTGTAAACGGGTTGTGCGAGAAGTGTTTCGCGGCATTATTCCTACCCTCAAAGACGGTGTTTTTGTGGTTCTTGTTGCAAACCCCTCTCTACAATCAATGAGTTTTCAAGAAATAGAAAGAGAACTTCATAACAAACTCCAAGCATTATCTCTTGTAAAACAACACTAATATGTGGGATTTTATTGTCTCTGTTTTTGATCTTTTCATCTTTGAACCACTCCTCAACTTTTTGGTTGTTATTTTAAATATCTTACCGTATAGCAACCTTGGTGTTGCCATTATTCTTGTTACGCTTGTTGTACGATTTATCCTCTATCCAAGCTCAAAAAAATCACTTGAAGCCCAAAAAAAGATAGCACATATTCGTCCCAAACTCAAAGAGATAGAAGAAAAGTATAAGGACAACAGACAAAAACGAGCAGAGGCACAGCTCGCGCTCTACAAGGAGCAAGGCGTGAACCCTCTTAGTACGCTTTCGTTCCCTCTTTTGATACAACTCCCCCTCCTTATTGGGTTATACAGGGTATTTATTGTTGATTTTGCAAACAGTGGAGCCCAAGAGCACCTCTACTCTTTTGTTTCATACCCTGAAACCATAGGAGTATATCTTTTGAGTATAAACCTTTCTGAGTCGCACTGGCTCATTGCAGCAATAGCTGCTATAGCTCAGTATTTCCAAGCCAGGTCGTTTGCACAACAACAGATGGTGTCGTCCAAGAAAACAGAGGATAAAGACAAGAAAAAAGAACCAGATTTTCAGTCCAGCCTTACGTTTTCTATGATGTATGTTCTGCCTATCGTTATCTTTGTTTTTGGAACAGGAATTCCATCAATCGGCTCTTTTGGGGGAGTGCAGGGATTGCCTGCGGGCGTGTCTTTGTACTGGGCTGCAACAACCCTCTTCTCTTTCTGGCAACAACAGAGATTATACAGCCAAGATCAGGGAGAGGAGGACAACGAAATTCCTGTGTCGCAAGAAACACAACACAAGAAAAAAACAAAAAAGAAAAAACAGAAAGTAAGGCGCAAGAGATAAGAACCTTGTAATCCGCACTTATGAATACCACACTTCAACTACAAAGAGATATGAAGGTTTTGTTGGAAAAGATGGGGTTTCACCTTATCAATATTCCAACAATACAAGAGAAAGAAGGCAGGTTTTTTGTTGATGTATTTGTTGACGATCCGAAAAAAATCATAGGGTACCAAGGAGAAACACTCCGCGCATTTCAAAGAATATTCCATCTCCTGTCCTCAAAAAAATACAACACCGAACGAGCCATAGTGGTGGATGTGAATGGTTATAAGCGAAAACACGAAGAAAGGATTCGTGAAAAAGCATTCTTTGGGAGACGAGACGCACTCAAAAACAAAAAAATTGTCTCACTGCAACCAATGAACGCATACGATAGGCGAATTATCCACGCAACACTCGCACGATTTAGCGATATAGCAACTGTGAGTCAAGGAAAAGGGGTTTCTCGTTTTATCACCATAAAGCCCGTAAAGGAAGCCTGATATGTTTAAAAAAATAAGCATAAACACCATAGTTGTTTCTGTGGGCAAGGTTGTTGGTGTGTTTGCTTCTTGGGTGACGCTCGGCTTGATAACCCATACTTTAGGAAAAGAATCGTTCGGAGATTACTCGACTATCTTTGCGTATCTCCTTACCCTACAAGCGTTCGCTGACTTTGGTCTCCACACCGTTCTCACGCGCGAGCTATCAAAGCACACAGAACAAGAACAAAAGAATAAGATTTTCAGGGAGTTTTTGGGTGTTCGGCTCATTCTTGTTATGGTTGTCCTTGCGATTGGGCTGTGCGCTATTTTTTTGTTCCCCTACGATTCACACATAAAGATAGGAGTCGTGCTTGCTTCGCTCAGTGTGGTGCTGATGTCTATTCCCCAGATCTTTTTAGGTGTTTTCCAATCCAATATAACGAGTTATAAGTACTCTGTTGCAGAACTTGCAGGCAGGTTGACGCACTTGGGCATTGTCGCAGTCCTTGTTTTTGTGTTCGCAGCAACCAGTTTTCTCTTGTTCGTTGGAGCTTTTGTGGGCTCACTGTTCATTTTCTTTGTTTTTGCGCTGTTTTTGGTGCGAAAGGAAATCACTCTTTCAATAGCACTGCCCCCAAAACAACTCAAACCCATTCTTCGTTCAACGCTGCCTATTGGTATAGCAATTTTTTTCAGCGTGATGTATTTTCGTTCCGACACCATTATGTTATCTCTGTTGCAGGATTCAGAAGCGGTCGGGCTCTATAGCGTTGGGTACAAGATTTTTGAGGCACTGTTGTTCTTTCCTGCAATGCTCTTCGGGTTATTTTTACCCGCCTTATCCAGGAGCGTACAAAAAGCAAGGCGCGAACTTGGCAGCGAGATGTCGTTTCTCGTCAACCTTGCGCTGGTTATTGTTTTACCTTTGGTCGTGTGCGGAGTGCTTTTTTCAGCGAGCATTATTCAGGTTATTGGCGGTTCAGAGTTTTTGCCAGCAACAACTACACTCCAAATACTCTTTGGATCTTTGGGAGTTATTGTTTTTGGGGCGCTGTTTGGGAACGCAATCATCGCAATGAACGCGCAGAGAGAGGCGCTGTGGGCGTATGGAGCGGGGTTTGTGTTCAACATCATAGCAAACCTCATAGTTATCCCCCGATACTCGTATGAGGGTGCAGCCTACACAACACTGGCAACAGAGATCATTGTTACAGGTATCCTTGCGTACATTGTGTACCGCAGGGCGCGATTCACTGTATGGCTTCGTGTTGGTGTTGTGTCTGTGCTCGCAGCTTTTGTGATGGGATATAGTATGTTCTCCCTCATACACCCTGTTTCTATCCCTGTTGCGCTACTGAGTATGGTGGGAGTTGCTGGGCTTGGGCTCGCGCTCTATGTTGGTGTTGTGTCTGTGCTCCTCCCCTCTTTCTATGAAAAATACAGTGTGTTTGCAGAGAGCTGGAAATAGTATTTTGTAGCAAGTTGTATCATATTTTCATGACAGAAAGGATTTTTACCTTTTTTATACCCCATCTCATCTATAGAGATAAATGGTATATATAGCAGTGATACTTTTAGGCATAAAAAAGCAAAAGTACTGTTTGTTTCTTTTCTACTAATACAAGCAATTATAAAAAGCGACACGGCAGGTGATGTTGTTATGATGGAGATTTGCACACACAAATATCAGTACTATTATCGCGAGATTCTATGGTGGGGAATTGTTGGGCGTCTATAATGTAGTTTTCTCCAATACACTTTCGTAAACCCGAACGGTCTTTATCGCTTTTGTCTTGGAGGTAACTGTCGTTGAGCGAGTTCTTTCTCTCAAAGAGAAAGAAATTTGGATACAAAGTTTCGTTTATAGGAATCGCCCTATAATCTCCCAGTTTCTCTTCTAACCACTTTTTAAACTTCTCGTTTTGTTCTTCGTTTATTGCACTGTCGCACTTTGCTCCACTATCGCCAGCAAGTTTAATACACGCAGCAGTGCAGCTCACGGGCGTGTCGTCGTCGTCACGAACCAGGGCGTACTGTATGGTATCCCCTACATCTTTATACACCGATTTGTCTCTTTCATTCGCACACTCCCTTACTGCGTATAAATAGTTTTTGAGGCGATCATAGCCCGCAAACTCGCCAATGCTATATACTTTGTCGCGAAGCAGTGCTGTTGAGTCGCACGCAAAATGGCATGCCATCTCTTTAGTGTGTCCTGTGTTGTGCCTACACCCAAGGCACTCGCTTGGCACTTTTGTTATCAGGTCGCCATATACCCTACTCGCTCCTGCCCTGTTCGTAAATGGAATGCCGTAGTAGTCGTGATTTTCTGTGTTGCGTATAAGGATAGTGTTGCGATCGTTCGGCAACTCCAACCCCCCCTCTGATGTTTCAACCTCTAACTCTAAGCTTCTGGTAGCATTGATATCAAGACCAATGAATTCAAAGGTAAGAACAGCAGTTAAAAGAATAAAAGCTCCAAAGAATACTTTTTGAACTCTTGAAACAGCTTGTCTTCTCTTATCAGGACTATCACCACTCATAATAAAGAGTATACCTCCATACAATAAAGAAAGAAAAGCAACAATACCAGCAATAACCAAAGAAGATCTATACAAGTAAGCAACAACAGAAGAAAGAGAAAAAGAATCCTCAACAATTGTATTCAATGACGTTCCATCATTACCAATTCCAAACGTAGGATACCCTGATACCTGTAGTGTGAGGGTTTGGGAGGAG
>VXOY01000027.1 GCA_009839835.1 Candidatus Spechtbacteria bacterium SB0662_bin_43
AAAACATCATTATTGAAATTATCACCAGATAAAGAATTTATATCTTTCATTTCGCTATGTAGAGAGTTCAGTATATCAATTCTTTCCTCTTCTCTTTTTAGCAATTCACCTACACTATCAACACTATAAGATACCTGAAAAATATCTTCGTGTTGAGATTTTATATACATCTCTTTTAATTGATCTGACACCAAAATATTCCCTTGTAATATCAATTTACAAGCATCTATATTGCACTTCGCAATATTCATCATATTTTCTATACAAGAATCTAATACCAATAAAGGGAGTGCATCTATCTTTTTACTGTCTACCTGATTATCAATCCAATAGTCTTGAATGCTATTTGTAAAAGATTGAATATTGGTATTTTGAATATCTATCGCTGTAAGCAATTCTTTCATATTATACTGACAGTCCGAGAGAAAATCTATTTTATTATCTGTTTCACTTAACTTATTTTTTAGATTATCAATAGCAAAAATGCTATCATCCTTAACCTTGAAATAATACTTATCACCATCTTTCAACGCAGAAACAAAGATAAACAAATCATCTATATATTGCTTACACTTAAGTAATCCTTCCTTAATATCCCGAATTTTTTCCTCAACTTCTCGAGAGTAATCCTGAGAATAGTCTACCTTCAGTAACTCAAAAATATCAATACTCTCTTTTTTTACACCACCAAAATATTTATGGGCTTGTGTTATCTTATCTTCAGCATCTCTAATATATGTTTTATTATTTAAAAATACATCACCCAAGGACACTTCTATACTCGATTCTAACGTACGCCAATCAAGATTTTTAGAATGACGAAGAAATTGACCTATTAAGTTTTTTCGTGTATCACCATCTTTTTCATCTCTTTCTTGAAAATGCTTTCTATTGAAATTATCTCTCATTTTTTCAAAATCATCGTGCAGTTTTTTAAATCTGGAGGAATTTCTACTTTCGTTATTACCCCAATACAAAGAATTTACAGAGTCGACTCGCTCCCTTGCATCTTTTACCACATGTCTCCTATCATTGGAAGCATCGTCTATCATAATACTCAATTGAGACAAACCTATCTTTTTTAAATTCTCATATATTACATTAAGTGCTGTCTTCTTTTCACATACAACAAGACATTTACCCCCATTACTTAATACATTAGTTATAATGGCAGTGAGAGCTTGACTTTTCCCACTGCCAGGAGGTCCTTGAATCAATTTTATCTCATTATTATTAAGGGTATTTATAATCTCTTCTTGACTAGGATCTGTTGGAATAGCACTAGTTTTAAAAGTCTGAAATCTTTCAAACACAAAATCGTCTATCTTTGTTTGAAACTCTAGCAATTGTTTCAGAATGTCGTCTGTGCATTTTATTATAGACTCTTTTCTTGTGGTATATATTCCAAATACACCTATCTGTTGTACTGACGCTTCATCTCCTTGTAGGCGCTCTATGTCTTCCTTCTTTCTACATTCTTTTATACTAAATATTGATATATCTTGCTTTTTATTATTTCTATTTATCTGAGACAATACTTTATCACAAATATCCTTTATCTCTTGATTATCAATAATACCATCATCCAGAACATCTTCACTCAACGAATCAATAGAAACTTTTGAGTCATTTTCTATGTGTGATATTAGAGATTCATTAACACGGACGGAGTGATTACCTGTTCGCGTTATTATCCATCTGCTATGTTTCCTATTTGACTTTTCTATATCCAATCTCCATATCAATAAAGGAGCGACAATGACTTTTTTGGGATCTGCATCATCTCGTCTTACTATCATAGGGTAACCAAAACCAAAGTTTTTGATACCCGATTCAAGAAACCACTCTTCATTATCTATACTTATATTGTCTAGTTTTCTGGATATAAAAAGTAGATTATCCTCCTGAATCTTTATTTGATCATCGTTTAAACCAACAGAATTCACTTCGTTGAAGTCAATAACATACTGAAATGTCTCTTTAGAAAATAAAGTTTTCAAAAATTCTATTGATTTCCCGTTTTTTATAGAATCAAGTTTTTTTAAATCAAGCCTTGATTTACGACTACCAGGAATTGCATTCAAATATATATCTCTTCTATTGCCTGTTTTTAATTTCTTTAATAAAGACTTTATAAAATCTTGATCTAGTTTTATATTTGATCTTTTACCTCCCTCCACTGAAATATCTGTCCTTATAGTATCGTGACTCATTTTGTATTTTTATTTACTTTAATAAATTTAGTACATCAAACATTTTAAGAACAAAAACTTTACACTTACATAATCATATAGATGCTTTACAAGTACCTATTCTACTCATACCAAAAAATCAGCGGGGGTTGAGGGAATCGAACCCCCGATAGCAGTTTTGGAGACTGCTGTTATACCACTTAACTAAACCCCCGAAAACACAGGTCATTTCTTGCCTCGTTCTGTAAAAACAGTATGCCTGCCTAAGTGCTTGCAAAATTTCCTCAATTCTATCTTGCGCTCAACCGTCTTTCTGTTTTTGCGCGTCCAGTACACATCCTGCTTACACTCCTTGCTTACTAATTTTATGATATTATCTTGACTCATTGTTGTGTAGTTAAAAATACAGGAGCCGGAGGAGGGATTTGAACCCACGACCTACTGTTTACAAAACAGTTGCTCTGCCCCTGAGCTACTCCGGCACACGGTGCGGGGAGAGGGATTCGAACCCCCGTAGGTACAAAGACCGTCAGATTTACAGTCTGATGCAATTGACCACTCTGCCATCCCCGCTCACTACCCCATATACTACCACACATACCGCACCCTTTCAACAAGCAAAACACCGCTTCTATCCCCTATTTCCCCTTTCTACCTCCAACGATCAAGAGAAAAAGAGACGCACTTAAAGCAAACTCCGCCTCAATGAAAACAGCATGTGCCTTCATATCAGCGGAGTGTAGTGCCCCCCTTTCACTCATCGGACGCCAATCGCTCGTAGTCCGAAGCCAGGGCTTGGTACTTGTTGGTCAGGTGTCCGTACTGATCTGTCAACCACTGGTGCAGTTCTTGCTTGTGCGCGTACGCCTCCGCAAGCTTCTGGTAGTGGTACGACAGATTTTCGTGGTCGTCGAACTCGGTCTGGTCAATGAAACGCTCTGTTTCTTCGATCACAGCGTCCCAGTTCTCAATACTCGCTATCACGCCTGCCTCGGACAACGAGTCGTCGCTTCCCGGAAGGAAAACGCACCCAAGACCAACAATGGTGCCGATGATCGCCAACAGCACCAGCATCCATACAAACCGCATTGTAGTACTCCTTTGCGCGGTACTGCGAGAAACATCAGCCTCGCTGTACCCTTATCAAACCATAAATATCATTTTTTGTCAAGGGCTTTGGGCGTATTTTGTAAGGTATTCCCTCATAGAAAAGCACTATCCAAAAAACTGAAAACGAATCTTATTTACTTTGAGCTGCTATTATTGCGAAGGTTGTTCTCTATAAAATCGAAGAGGCATTTGAAATTACTGCTGGTCTCCCTGCTCAATTTTATTGTTTCGTTTTGCGAAACATCCTTGCTACACAATATCTCTATTGATTTATTAAACTTATTTTTGGTGTACCTTTTTTCTGACGTATAGATGGCATTAATAATTTTCATTTTATCCTCTAACGAAAACATAGATTCCATACCTTTTTTACCAGAAATTATATCATCAATTAAATAAATTTTGTCTCTTATTTTTTCACCAAAATCATTAACATACCTATCCCTTGCCTTCTTGCCTGCTGAATCGGAATCTAAGACTATTACGAAACCTATCCTCCAAACCAAACAGATTTGCATAATCATATCCAAATTGTTTGCAGATGAACCTGGCACTATATTGAAATCAATAGTGCTCTTCTTTGCTTTTCGATAGTTTTCTTTGACATACAGCAACGAATAATAATCATTTTTACCTTCCACCAACAATGCGTTTTTGTGTAGGTCTATATTAGATGGCTTGTAGTTTAATGCATCCAGTATGGGTTTAAAATGAAATAGCTTGTTGGTTGAACTACCAACAAAACTGCTGTATTTTTCAAGCGTGATGGATGTTGGCTTGCCGATAATATCATTGCCGCTATACCCGATAGATTCATTCTTTACTATGTATGTCTCGTATAACCACTTCGTATTGATGAGATATGGGTTATGGGTCGTGTAGATAATACGCGACATAGAGTGCTTCCTTTTGCTGTTTGTCATATCGCCTATCTTGGCGAGTAATTTTTCTTGTGCTGTAGAGTGCAAATTGCTGGCTGGCTCATCTAACAAAAACACTGATTCCTTCTTATTGTATTTTCTATCATCATTACCAATACTATAAGACGTATTTGCATGCTCTCCCTTGAAGTACACAAATGCTAAAAAGGTAAAAAACCAGTTAAAACCTGTACTTCTATCAATGAACTTATAAAAAGATCTGCCGTGTTTCAACCGTAACGATAACCATGGGATACACTCCCCATCAGCGGTATTTTTGCAACCATACTCCGTACGAATATCTGCCTTAAATGTATCTTTTTCTCCAAAAATATCTTTCCAAGACCCTATAACATCTTTGTTCAACTTATATTCCAATCTATTCATTGTTGCCTCTATTTTTTCTTTGTTTGCTCCATTATCTGCATTCGTAATTCTCTTAAGAATATCCTCCACAGGAACTGATGGCTCGCACAGCCGCAACAAGGTTTCAATAACCTCTCTATACTGAATATTGTCTCCAATATCTTGGGAATTACCCTTGCCTAAGTATATTTTTTCTGGAATTTTAGAACTCAACGTTTTGAATAAGAAAAATTCAGGAAATAATTCTCTACGTATAATATTATGCACATCATCTATTTTGATGGTATGCTTTGAGTCGCTGAGAAAATATTTCTTGCCCTTATTCGTGCCTTTATCAGATAGTATTGATATTTTCGGAAAGATACAAAAGCTATAACTTTTATCATCTCCTAATAATAAATCTCCGTTCTTGAATTTGAATTTTTTACTATACTCCACATAATTGTCTTGATCTATATCGGATAACGAGTACTTATCTTTTGATAGAGATTTGATTATGTTATCAATAATTTTCTTGTCATCATCTTCTATTTTGAGATATAAAACAATAGATATTTCTCCACTGAAATTACCTATTTTCTCTTTCGGTACCAAACTATTAATTTCTTCTTCTGTGAACTCATCTTTTGACAACAAGTGAATTGCTTCAAGAATAGTAGTTTTGCCACTTTCATTGAGCCCAACCAAAGTCTTGATTTTCAAAATATCTTCAAAATCAATCTGGATAGAACGAATACCCTTATAGTTAGTAATGGTAATTTGGTGGATTTTCATACTGCATTATTTTTCTTCATTATAGCCGTATGGCTTGAGGGTATTGTATTGTTGTATATAGTACTTCTCCCATTCCTGTGCCTCTGGCCTGCTAAAACATTCTCTCAAAACCTCGTACCCAAAAGCGTCTCTTCCGTATTCGCTAAGAGCATTGCCTATATCGGATCGTAACCGAGTATGTTCCTGTATTCTATCTTCTATATCCTCTTGCGAGGTAATACCAACATACCCCTTTCCTGTAATATTATTATACAACAAATAAACCTTTATCATACATAAATAGTACCATAGGTACCGATACAACGATAGGTAAAAGGTAAATACTATTTTTTATATTCTTGTCAAAATCTCAGGTCCGTTTTTTGTTATTGCGACTGTGTGTTCAAGGGTGCGGGAGAGAGTTGTGTCGTGTTTTTTCTACAAATCATCTTCCTCTTTCTGTAGTTGGAATGACATTTTGTAAGTGTGAAAATCAATATTGTTTGTCATTTTCAATGCCAGCTTTATTCTTCTATCTGTTTGAGAAGCGATAATTAACCCTTTAACCTTTTTTATATTTTTAAATCGCTTCTTGTCTATCTTTATCTCGCCCATATATCTCTGTATTTGCCCGACCACATCGTCGCTTGTTCTACCCTTTTTGAGTTCAACGACTAAAATTTCTGTTTTGTCTTTGCTGATAGCAAGGATGTCAATCTTCCCTGTGGTTACGGGAAACTGCTGTCCAAGCACCTCACCTTCGTCTGAATATATATCATAATTTTTTAAAACATCGTCTTGTAACTTATCCCAGTTCGCGACTAACCAGCCTTCAAGGTATTTCTCTTTTGGAAATTCCAAGCCAGACGAAATAAGACTACTCGCATTATTTGAACCAAAACCCGATGATGTCATACCTCCCAAAAATCCTTCAATCTCTTGTGCGTATTTTGTAAGCGAGTGCATAGTTCCTCTCCTATAGATTGATCCCCGAATCTCTTCGTTCATATATTCTGTTTTTATTTTTCCTTGCCATTTTACATCTCTTACGTGAGGATCTGTGTATATGTCTGTTTTCCAATACGCATCGCTGGTTATGAACCCAATATAACACTCCTCAGTGTTAATAGGAGTTAATACAACATCACCTTGTTGCATCTCTTTTATAAATCTGTGCACTATGTAGGCAGGAAACCATTGGTCTGGTTTAGATATATCACCAATATCTTGTTTGTGCATTTCTTGAAATTCCTGCCATGTGTCTGGCACGTTGTGGGTTAAATCTTTCTTTGCCCCAAACCCAATGGCAATCACGCCTTTTTTATAAGCACCTTCTGCACCACTGTTGTCATAACCCATTCTTATTCGCCAATACCCACGATTTTCTATACTTTGATTGTTATCCATAGTTGTTATTGTAAATTATTACTTACTCTCTGTTAATACAACTCCGCCGTTTTTTGTTATTGCTACTGTGTGTTCAAAGTGGGCTGTAAGGGAGTTGTCTTGTGTTTTGTATCCAAATCCATCGTTGTCGAGTTTGAGGGTTGGTTCGCCTGCTACTACCATTGGTTCTATGGCGATTACCATTCCTTCTCGCAATTGTTCTCCGCTTTTTCTGCTTCCGTAGTTTGGTACATTGGGCTCTTCGTGGAGGTTTTTTCCAATGCCGTGTCCGACTAATTCGCGCACAACAGAGTACCCTTCTCGTTCGACGAATCGCTGTATTGTGTTGCCGATATCGCCTGTTGTCGCGCCTATTTTTGCTTTATTGATACCCAAACGGAGTGCTCGTTTTGTAACGCTCATTATTCGTTTTGCCTCATGCGATACTTCGCCTACTGGCATGGTGATTGCTGTGTCTGAGTACCAGTCTTTGTAAATAACGCCAAAATCTAAGCTCAATATATCCCCTTCGTTGAGATTTGTGTTTGATGGCGCTCCGTGCACGACCACATCATTCACTGATGTGCACATAACGCCTGGAAACCCTTGATAATTCAAAAAAGCGGGTTTTACGCCGTTTTTTTGAATTAACTCGCGCGCGTAGTTATCAAGTTCTACTGTTGTTTTGCCAGGTTCTACGCTTGAAGCAACCTCCTGGAGTATGCGGGCAGCTATTTCTCCTGACACTCTCATCAGATCTATTTCTTTTGGGTTTTTTATGAAAGACATATTCAATATCATACCATATTTTTGAATATAAGGGTGGCTCTATTTTATATCTTGAAGTTATGATACAATATGCGCGCAGCTCAACAGGAGAGCTCACCAGAAAGGATGATGTCATGCGAGGGAGCTACACAAAACACGTTGGTCCCAATTACGTCTCGCACCGCCACACTGACTTTGAGGATGGCTCTGTACGCCAGAGTCACGTGCTTCAGTACACGACTCGACGTCAGTTGAATGGTGATGACGCGCGCGAATACACAAATCCCTGTCGCGATTGCTACGACCCAACTGGCAATAATGGTGTCACATGGGGAACCTACGAACGAGTCGTTGATGGCAACTACGTCATACACCGACATTACAACTCTGACGCAAACGTGATGCGCGACATGCTTCACTTCAAGTTTGATCGCAACGGCATACACGAGGACACAGGCACCCAGTACGACCCCAGAGGGTATGATGTCTGGGGGCGTGACAAAGACGATTACGATAAGAATGGCTTTGACGTGATGGGTGTACACCGAGACACGGACGACCACTACAACCCAAACGGTTATGATCTATGGGGTTATGACCGAGATGGGTACAACGCGAGGGGTCGCGACAGAGCGCAATGTGATAGACGTGGTTTTGGTTTCGGAGGTCACAACGTGCGTACCCGTAGCGCGTATGACGAACACGGCTATGACTACCGCGGCTTTGATAGCGACGGCATTCATCAGCGAACTGGAACGCGATATGACGAAAAAGGGTATGACACAGATGGCTATAACTCGTACGGTTTTGATGAAAAGGGTTACGATATGATTGGTTACGACCAGCATGGGTATGACCACAAAGGGTTTGATGGAAATGGAATCCACAGAGTAACGGGTACTCGTTACAATGAGGAGGGATATGACGCAGACGACTATGGCAGAGATGGCTATAACTGTTGGGGCTTCAACGTCGATGGTCGTCACCGAGATACGGGCATGTATCACGATCAAAACAATATTGATGATACGGGCTGTGAGTATCACAGAGAAGACTATGCCTGTGACTGCAAAGCAATTGAGATGAAGGAGCCCGCGTGTTGTTCGCTACGCCGCGCAGGGTATGGTGACTGTGATGTCTTTCATTGCACTGTTTCCTTCACCAACAACGCCCCTTGAGGAAAATCCCGAGGGGCGTCTTTTTTTTAATTGTCTGCGAACTCCATTATCTCTTACAGGTCTATCTGGATGTAGTAATATCTCATCTGTTTTTCTGGTATAGTATTCTGTTTTTGATTTGGGTGAAGATGGCAAGGGGGCTACTGTATATTATACGGCTGCAACGCAGATTGTATTGAAGAAAACACTGTCTGGATGTCTTGCATCCCATCAACTTCAATCACGGTGCCGTGTTCTCTAAAATACTCTATGGCAGGCATTGTTCGCTCTTCAAACTCTTGCATCCGTACTTTCAAAACATTCTTATCTCTGTCCAGCTCACGGGCGTTGCGTTTGATGATTCGCTCTATACACTCTTCTTCTGCTACATCAATATAGATACCAAAAACCCTGTCTTCGCCAAAACACTCTACGAAAAAGGGTATCAGCTGTTCTGATTCATACAGTGTTCGCGGAGATCCTCCAAAAATAATACCGTTCTGAGAATCCAGGTTGCGATTAAATAAGCCACGAATATGCTCTTTGATAAGGGAAACAATAAAGGGTGGATCTACTAAATCTCCTGCATCGTACAGCTCTTTTTGTTGCTGTACCACAGGGTTGCCTGTCTCGGTTGCAAACTTTTTTGTCAGAAGCGCGCTTGTTTTGATGGGTGCAAGGTTGAATGTATCGGCAAGCAGTTCTGCTTGGATATCTTTTCCTGAGCCAGGTCGCCCCAGCACACACATTGCCATCAAATCATTCATAGTATTTTGTTCTTACTTGAATGTAAACTGTGAGGCGAGGAGTTTTTTGCCATCAAATCATTCATAGTATCTCATTCCTGCCTAAACTTGTAAAAATAGGAGTGGTGGGATGGGTAAAATCATTCATATTGCGTTTGAGGAAATCTTGCTGGGTGAATTACAAGTCAGTCGTATTGCCTCATCCCTACCTGAGCCCGTACCTGTCGCATTGTTTCAAGCACAACAGACACGACAATCAAGACAGATGTTCCTCCTAAAACAAACGATGTTGCTCCTTCGCCACCCTGCAAGCCGCCTTGTATGATTGCGGGTATAACAGCGATACATCCTAAAAACAACGCGCCAACAAGCAGCGTCCGCCTGAGGATAAAAGTGATGTACTGAGCTGTTGGTTGTCCTGGACGAATGCCTGCGATAAATCCTCCCTGACGCTGGAGATTTTCTGAGACGTTCTTTGGGTTGAAAGTGACTGCGGTGTAAAAAAAGGTAAAGAGAACAACGAGCAAGAAGTAGCCACCAATATAGAGGAAGGAGTTTTCAGTAAAATCAAGAAGTGTGTTTGAGATAGATTGTAAAAATTCACTTGAACTGTTCTGTAAAAACGTGCCGACAACGCTTGGAAAAAAGATGATCGAGAGCGCAAAGATAATGGGGATAACACCAGCAGGATTGAGGGTTAAGGGCAAGAACGAAGAGGTGCCCCCTAAGAGTCGCGACCCGCGCATCTGCTTTGCGTAGGAAACAGGGATGTTCCTCCGTGCCTCGTTAACAATGATAACGCCAATGATAATCAATAAGCTGATAACACCAAACATAATGTACTGAGGAACGTCTTGGCTCGTGCCTGTTGCGAGCGCGTTGCGTAGCGCAAGGGGACCAGCAGCAATAATACCTGCAAATATCAAGAGGGAAATTCCATTTCCTATCCCTTTTTCGCTCACCAACTCACCGAGCCACATCAGAAGAACCGATCCTGCAACAACAGAGATGAGGACAGTTATCAAAGAAAGTGGTGTTTCTATGGTCAAAAGACCTTGCGACTCAAACAGAGCGATCAATGCGTATCCTTGTATGACAGCGAACGCAACAGAGAGCATCCTGCCGTATTGCGTGAATTTCCGCCTTCCTTCTTCTCCAGATTCTTGATACATCTCTTTCAGTCGTGGAAATACCAATGTAAGAAGTTGCAAAATAATGGTTGCGGTAATGTAGGGACCCAACCCGAGCATTGCAATAGAAAGGTTGCTCAACGCCCCCCCTGAAAAAATATTCAAAATGCCGAAGAATTGGTTGCTGTCAAAAAAGGCTCTGAGCGCTTCACTCTCAACCCCAGGAACAGGAATGGCAGCAATGATACGAAACACTCCCAAGATAAAAAGCACGAAGAGAATTCGCTTGCGAACATCTGGAGTTTTCAATGCTAAAACAATGTCTTGAACCCACTGCATATACGCTATTCATTATTCGTTGGACTGCACTGTGCCGCCTGCTTGCTCTATCTTTACACGGGCTTGTTCAGAGCACTCTACCCCCTTCACAGTCAGGGATTTCTTGAGATCGCCATTACTGAGAATCTTGACTTTTGGCATCCTTCCCTTGTATCGTTTCACAACGTTCTTGCGCACTAATGATTGAGGGCTTACTGATGCGCCCTGTGTGAAGACTCGTTCCAATTGCGATACAGTAACGGTGAAAATAGGTGTTTTTGTTTTTTGAGCAGAGCCGTATGGGCTCACATTTGACTTACGCGTCATTCCGCGCAATTTTGGAAACCGCAAAATATAGTCGCGTATAGCAGGACGAATCCTGTGTCCTGCCCGTGACTTTTGTCCTTTCACACCTCTTCCCGAGTACGTGCCTCGCTTACCCCCTCTTCCAACCCGACGAGATGTTTTCAAGTGTTTTGGTTTTGATAACTGGTGAATCTGCATACTACTTTGCTGTATCTTTCTTTACTGTTTTCGTTTTTGACGTTGATGTTGTTCTTGTACGTGGGCGCTTTGCTGGCTTTGCTTTCTCTTTCGTAGTATCATCATCTTTCTGCTTTACTGTGCGTGCTGGTGGCTTATCTTGCGCTGCCTTCGGTTGCTCTTTATCAGCGGTATGTGGAGATTGATAGTGAATCGCTTTGAGAGCAACAACGGTTGCACGGGCATTGTTGAGCTTGTTCGTTGTTCTGCCAATGATTTTTGCGCTCAAGTCTTTGTAGCCTGCCAACTCGCACACAACCCGCACTGGTCCTCCAGCGATAATACCGCGTCCTGTTCGCGAGGGTTGCAGCATTACTCGTGCGCTTGAGTGTTTGCCATTTGTTGAGTATGGAAGCGTACCCTGCGGTGTCATTGGAACGGTGAAAAGTACCTTTTTTGCGTTTCGTGCAGCCTTATCAATAGCGACCGCAACATCTTTTCCTCTGCCTGTTGCAACACCTACTTTTCCATTCCTGTTACCAATAACCATTGTGATGCGGAAATTAAACCTCCTACCTCCGGCGGTAACACGGGTAACGCGGGCAATGTCTAATATCTTTTGCTCGTATTCGGGTGTCTCATTCCTTACATTCCTCCGCTTATTGTTTCTCCTGCCTGAAAACCTCCTCCCTCCCTGTGCTCTTTCACCTCGCCTGCGAGGCGCACCAGATGATCTTTGCACCACCTCTTTTTTTTCGTTTATTTCACTCTTTGTCGTGCTTGCCTGCTTCACCGTACTTGTACTACGGGTGGAGGGATGTTTATCTGCAGTTTTTGTTGTTTTTGTTTCTTCCGCCATACTTGTATTTAAAAAATCAACCCTGACAACCGTGCTCCTTCTGCCAGAGCCTTTATCCGTCCGTGGTACCGATACCCACCTCTATCAAAAACGACTTTTTTGATACCCTTTTCCATTGCTGTTTTCGCAACTCGTTCACCAACGCCCTTTGCCTGGTCTGTTTTTGTTTCTTGCTTCTTTTTTGTTTTAGTGGTTTTTGCCTTAGTAGTAGATTTTTTCTGGACATCAGATAGTGAAAATAATACCTTACCAGCAACATCGTCTGCAATGCCTGCATAAATGTGTTTATTGGATTTGAAAACAAACAAACGAGGACGTTGTGTCGTTCCAACAACCTTTTTTCTAATTCTTTTGTGTCGCGTTATTCGTTGCGACTTTTGTGTTGCGGTTTTTTTCATAGTATTATCCTGAAACAACCCGTTTTCCAACCTTTCTGCGGACGAACTCACCAACATACCGAATGCCCTTGCCCTTGTATGGTTCGGGCTTGCGGAACGCACGGATGTTTGCTGCGAGTTGCCCAACCCGCTGCTTGTCTATGCCTTTTATAATAATATATTGTCGTTCTAATTCAATGGTCACATCGTCAGGAATCTCAACAGTGATAGGGTGAGAGTACCCAAGACTTAAAACCAAGTTCTTGCCCTGTATAGCCGCGCGATACCCTACTCCTTGAATTTCTAACCGTTTCTCAAACCCGTTTGAGACCCCTTCTATCACATTTGCCAACAACGAACGATACAACCCCCAATGCGCCGCAGTATTCGGCTTTTTTCGTTGCACAGAGAGGGTAATATCCGAGTCGGTCTGTTCAACCTGAAACATATCGGGAATCGTGAGCGAGAGTTCTCCGAGCGGTCCTTGTGCAGTAACCAAACCATCCACAACTGTGATGCGCGTCTTTTCAGGGATAGGTATTGGTTTTTTTCCTACTCTACTCATACTATTTTCTGTGCTTACCACACCTCGCATAACACCTCACCACCAAGCCCTTCTCGCCTTGCTCCTTTGCCTGTCATAATGCCCTTTGATGTTGAGATAATATGGACGCCATTGCCGCCCTTGACTGGTGTTATCTGCGCGCTCTTGATGTACATCCTCCTGCCTGGTGTACTCACTCTACGAGCAGACATAATAACACCTGTACCGTCTTCTCGGTACTTCAATCCTATCAAAAGGGTTGGGTGATTATTCTTGTGCTGCTGTTTCTTGACGGTCTCGACAAAGCCCTCTTTCATCAACAAGTCTGCAATGGTGTGTTTGAGTTGAGAATACGGAACAACAACCGATTCCTTTTGAACGGCTTGTGCGTTGCGTATTGAAACTAACATATTTGCTATAGGATCCATATTACCAACTTGATTTACGAACACCAGGCAACTCTCCGCGGATTGCCATCTCGCGAAAACAGATGCGGCAGAGGTCAAAGTCTCTCATATAGCCTCGTGCTCTTCCGCACCGAAAACACCTGCGAACAATTCTGGTTTGAAATTTTGGCTGCTTCTTTGATTTTGCAATGTTGGACGTCTTTGCCATACCTATGTGTTTTCTTTTACAAATGGAATACCCAGCTCGCGATACAACGCTATTGCCTGCTCCCTGTTCTTTGTGGAAGTAACGAGCGTTATCTCGCACCCAAACGAAGAAATGGTGTTCGCCAATTCAGGAAAAATAGTCATATCACGAACACCGATAGTAATATTCCCATCTTTATCAACCGATGTCAAAGGAATGCCGCGAAAATCACGGGTTCGCGGGAGCGCAATATGAACCAGCCGCCCCACCAAGTCGTACATTCTCTGCCCACGAACGGTTGCGGTTAAACCAGCTACGTTACCCTCTCGCAACTTGAACCCTGCGATAGATTTTCGCGCTATCACTACTTTGGGCTTTTGTCCGCTCATCCCTTGTACCATAGTTGCGATGTCTTCAACAAGTTCTTCTTCTGTTTTTTTAGAGGAAGCACTCGCCCGTCTTGTGGACGCAACCTTTCCAACCCCAACATTCACGATTGCCTTTTCAAGACGAACAACAGCGTGAACATTTGATTTGCCCTTGGTTTGCTTGATGAGTTTGGGACGAATCTCTTCTTTATAGGTTTTCTCTAAATTCAATAACGCCATACGTATTATTTATTCGTTGCAATATCGCCATCACACTTCACGCACGCACGATACTTGTCTTTTCCGCTCTGCCTCATCCGCACTCGCGTCGCCTTATTGCAAGACGAGCATACGAGCTGCACATTTGAGGCATCGATCGGAGATGGCTTCTCAATAATCTGACCCTTTTCTCCTTGCTGTCTGGGACGAAGATGTCGCTTGACCGTATTGACACCCTCAACAACAACCCTATTTTCTTTGGGCAACACATATAATACCTTGCCGCTCTTATTGCGGCTTTTGCCTTGTATTACTAAAATGGTGTCTCCTTTTTTAATCCTCATATTTCCGTATTAGAGTACTTCGGGTGCCAGCGATGCTATCCTATCAAACCCTCGCTCTTTAATCTCACGAGGGATTGGTCCAAAAATCCGTCCGCCCTTAGGCTGTCTTCCTTCTAAAATGACTGCTGCGTTATCGTCAAATCGAATGTACGACCCGTCTGTTCGCCTGAATGGTTGCCTTTGACGAACAACAACAGCTCGGACAACTTCGTGATTTTTCACGATACGCCTCGGCTCTGCCTTTTTAACAGCTGCAACAATGACGTCACCAATGCGCGCGTATCGCCTCCTGCTTCCACCCAAAACTTTGATACACTGTATCTCTTTTGCTCCTGTGTTGTCTGCAATTTTTAGTCGTGATTCTGCTTGTATCATACCTCTTTTTTTGTATCGTCTATCACTACCCAGCACTTTGTTTTGGATAAAGGACGGGTTTCTTGAAATTGCACCACAACCCCAGGAGTATATTCACCGCCTTCATAGTGCACTTTATACCGTTTTGAAACTGTGTACCGCTTCTTATAAATAGGGTGCACGACCAACCGCTTCACCTCTACGGTGAGGGTTTTTGGCGTTGCGTTTGACACAACAGTGCCGCGCATTTTTTTTGGGCTTGTTTTTGATTTCTGCTTCATACTATTCTTGTTCTTGGAGTGCAACACCCCTCTTTCTCTGACTCAGTAGTGTGAGTATCTTTGCGATTGTTTTCTTGGATGTTCGCATTTCTTGAATATCTTTTGCATTACCGCCAAGAACATTGAACCGCAACTCCACGCTCCTCGTCTTTAATGTTTTGAGCAACTCTTTCAACTCTTTGTCTGATTTCTGTTGTAATTCTTGATACTTCATACTCTTACCTTTGAATAAACCTTGTTTTGACAGGAAGTTTATGCCGTGCTCTTTCAACAGCGGTTCGTGCGACTTCTTCAGGCACACCATCTAACTCAAAGAGTATCCGACCTGGTTTCACGAGAAAAACATACCTATCAACAGCTCCTTTTCCCCCGCCCATTGGGACTTCTGTGCCTTTTGTTGTAACAGGACGGTCAGGGAAAATACGAATCCAGACCTTGCCGCCTCTTCGCATTGTTCGTGTGATTGCTCGTCTGGACGCCTCTATTTGTCGCGACGTGATGTATTTGCTGCCACTCACAACTTGTATGCCATACGAACCAAAACTCAACTCGCACCCACGAGATTCCTTTTTTGCTCTGTGGCGACCCTTCCACCATTTTCTATGTTTTACCTTCTTTGGAACCAACATATCACATCATTACTATACAATATCTACAATACTAATCAAGTTTTTCTCCCTTATACAGCCACACCTTCACGCCAACAACGCCGTACGATGTGCGGGCGTTTACGTGCGCAAAATCAATATCAGCACGCAAGGTTTGTAGTGGCAATTTTCCCTCTTTCACAAACTCTGTTCGTGCCATCTCAGCTCCATCCAGACGACCTTTTACCAGTATCTTTGCGCCTTGAATGTCCTTGTGCGCCACAACCCGTTCAAGGGTTCGCTTTATCGCTCTCCGAAACGGAAACCTGCGCTCTAATTGACCTGCAACATTTTGAGCAACAAGAGAGGCGTATAGCTCGGACTCACGAATCTCCTGGATTTCAATACGGATCTCGGGACGACCCTCCTCTATGCGCATCCCTTTCTTTCTCGCCTCTGTTGCGATAACGTTCAATATTTTTGACACATCTCTCCGAATCGTCTCAATCCCACTACCTCCTCTACCTATCAAAATACCGGGACGAGATGTAAAAATCATAACCAAAACCCTGCCACGAGATCGCTCTATTTCTATGCTCTCAATGCCAGCGTTTTGATACTTCTTTAGTACGTACTCGCGGATACGATAATCCTCCTGTACATGCAACGGGTACTGTTTTGTGTTGAGCCACCGAGACTTCCAGTCCCGAATAACTCCTAAACGATATCCAATTGGGTGAACTTTGTGTGTCATAGATATTTCATTACGAGGAAGCGGCTTGTGGAGGAGTTTCTTTTTTCTGCTCTTTCCTCGGGGTACCTTTGTCTTCCTCTTTTTTCTTCTTATCTGTTTTGGTGCTTGCTTTCTGAGATTGCCTTTTCTTGCCAGCGTTATCTTTGTTGTTCTGTGCCTCCTTTTCTGTAGCATTCACGCCAGATGATGCGTTGTCCTGTTCCTTATCACCTGCGTCAAGAGGAGCAGTGCTATCTTGCCCCTTGTTCGTGTTCGTAGGCTTGGATGTATCGCTCGGCTTTTCTTGGGACGAGTCAGGAGATGATGCAACGCCAAGCACAAGCGTGATGTGGCTGGTCTTTTTTGCTATAGGATGTGCCCTACCTCGCGAAACAGGACGAAGCCTCTTTAAGGTCACGCCTTCGTCAACACGAATCTCTTTTATAAACAAAGAGTCTGTATCAAGAGATGAATCCTGCACTTTTGCGTTTGCAACAGCAGAGTTCATCAACTTAAGCATAGGGTCTGAGGCTCGCTTTGTTGAGTATTGCAATTGATACGTTGCCTCGTCAACATCTGTGTTGCGAATCAAGTCAGCGACAAGCCGCACCTTGCGAGGCGCTATGCGAATGTTTGATAATTTTACACGATATTCATCCATACTTCACTATTTTTTCTTGCCTCTATCAATCGTTGCCTGCATCTTACCTCCGTGCCGCACAAACCTTCTGGTAGGAGAAAACTCTCCTAATTTATGCCCCACCATTTCTTCTACGATAAAAATTGAGACGTGCTCTTTGCCGTTGTGAACACCTATGGTAAACCCTATCATCTCAGGGGTGATGGTACACGAACGAGACCATGTTTTAATAACAGTTTTGTCGCCTTGTTTTAGAGCGCGAATTTTCTTCATCAAGCGCTCGTCAATATATGGTCCTTTTTTCAGAGATCGTGGCATACTATCGTTTTTTTACTCTTCTACGAATAATATCTTTGTTGGAATACCGTTTTTTCTTTCGTGTTTTCTTCCCTAACGCGTGCTTACCCCACGGTGTCTTTGGATACTTCAACCCAATAGGAGCCTTGCCTTCACCGCCTCCGTGCGGATGGTCAACAGGATTCATCGCGCTTCCGCGAACGCTCGGTCGTTTGCCTTTATGGCGATTCCTCCCTGCTTTGCCTATCACCTCTTCTCTGTGTGAGGAGTTTGACACCTCGCCAATGGTAGCAAAACCACTGCTTGAGACGGTGCGCGTCTCTGTTGAAGGCATCCGTAGCATTGTTCGCCCCTTTTCGTGCGCCAGAACCTTTGCGTACGCGCCTGCGCTCCGCGCAATCTGCCCGCCTCGCCCAGGGTTCATCTCTATATTGTAAACCAATGTACCAACAGGTATGTTGCCAAGGTGCATACGGTTTCCTTTTTTGAACGCTGCCTTTGTATCAACGTTCACTGACGCGCCGGTTTCTGTTTCCTCGCCTGCAAGGATGTATGATTTTCTTCCGTGTTGGTTCGCGACCAACGCAATACGAGCAGTACGGTTTGGGTCGTACTCTACTGCAAGCACTTTGAGTAATGAACCAACAGTGCTTTGCTTAAAGTCAACAAATCGGTACTTTCGTTTTGCACCGCCTCCTTTATGACGAACCGTGATTTTACCTTTACTCCGCCCTTTCTTGCGATGAATAAACTTTGTGAGCTTTTTTTCAGGCTTCTTTTTTGTGAGCGTGCTAAAATCTGGCAGTATCATGCCTCTTCTTCCTGGTGTTGTTGGTTTTACTGGTCGTACCATACTTATTTCCTACGATTACTGAGGCAAAATCTCAATGCTCTGCCCTTTCTTGAGCGTGACAACGCACTTATCGTACCGCACTTTTGTGCCAACTTGATTCGTTCTCCGTATCCTTACTTTGCGATTTTGAACCTTTATCCTGTTTACCTTTTCGATCTGCACCCCATACGCCTCTTGAAGAGCATGTATGATGTCCTGCTTGGTCGCGCCAGGAAAGACTTCAAAAACATACTTTCCTTGATCTTTATGGCGAAGTGCTTTTTCTGAAAGATATGGTCGCACAATAACACCGTATGCTCCATACGATTTTTCTTTTTGGAGAGATAAAGCACCGTCTTTATTCTTTGCCTGCACAGCTGGTTCTTTCGTGTCTTTGGTTGGGGTCCTGCGGAACCCTGGTCTATACCTTCTTAGCGGTGTTTTTTGCTTCCTTTGCGACAGGTCGCTCTTTGACTCCTTGCCTGCTTTTTGTAGTATGTTCGTTAGTATTGGCATACTGTGTAATGAGTAATTCTAACGCATTTTTTGAAAATATGCAATTCTTGTGATTTAGGAGGTCAATAAGAGAAACTCTCTGGATTGATCGTGGAGTAGCCCTCTCTATATTGCGGAACGACTTGACAAAATGTTCATCGTCTTGCGACCCAAATACAAGAACAGATTGACCTCTTTTTTGTGCTGCATCCAAAAAAGAGATGGCACCTTTTGTGTTTGGTTTTTCAAACGATAACGAGTCAAAAACCACTACAGCGTTATCGCGAGCTTTTGCGCTCAAAACGGTCGCTATCGCCTTTCTGTTCATCTTGGTGTTGATCTTTTTCGTGAAGTTCCTCTCGTTGCGTGGCCCAAAGGTAATACCTCCACCAACCCATATCGGAGACCTCCGTGAACCGTGTCGGGCTCTCCCTGTTCCTTTTTGCCTCCACGGCTTTCTTCCTCCACCGCGAACCTCGGAGCGATCTTTGGTGTGTGCGTATGGCCTCCTCTGGTTTGACCGCTTCACCGTATAGACCTGATACACAAGTACATCGTTGCTCGGCAACCCAAACAACGCACCAGGAACGCTCATCGTGCCTGCCTTTTTCCCTTCCTTATTCATAATATCTACGGTGATTGCCTCCATATATACTATTCGGTAGTAATGGTGATTGTCGTGCCATTATGACCAGGTATTGCGCCCTTAATCAAAAGGATGTTGTCCTTGGGCATAATATCAACAACGCGAAGATTCCGTGTTGTGTGCTTCACGCCACCCATCCTCCCTGCCATCTTTTTTCCTTTCAAAACGTGCTGTGGGTACGCAGAGCCAATAGAACCAGGGGCGCGCAAACTGTGCTTCTGTCCGTGACTGGCTGGACCTCCTGCAAAATTCCATCGCTTTACAACGCCTTGAAACCCTTTTGACTTTGTTGTGCCTGATACATTCACCTTTTCCCCTTTTTCAAACTGTTCAACGGTAATGGCGTCTCCTACTTTAACATCTTTTTCTTCTTTACCTTCGGGGAATGGAAATTCTCTTAAAATAGAAAAAGAAGAATTTTTTTTCAAAAAATTCTTCAGATGACCTTGTTGCGGTTTATTGAGTTTTTTGGAGCCAAAGCCGATTTGTACGCCACTATACCCATTTTTCTCCTTCACAAGAATTTGTGTAATCGTGCACGGGCCTGCCTGAACAACGGTTACTGGTTGAACCTTGCCTGAGTCATTAAATATTTGAGTCATTCCGACCTTTTTTCCTACGATATACTTCATACCATTTCTATTGTAGAGATTTTTACGCGGCTTGGCAATACTCCTACCTATCCCTAATACTTGTTCCTATTTCCTCGTTTCGTTCCTTGCCGCCCGCATCAACTATAAATCGCATCGTTTGATGCGATTTATAGTATCACGAGAGATAAAACACTACATTTTAATCTCAACATCTACTCCTGCGGGGAGATTGAGATCCATCAACGCGTCAATGAGCTGCGCGCTTGGATTCACTATATCTAATAATCGCTTATGGATACGCATTTCAAACTGTTCTCGAGCGTCTTTGTGGACGAACGAAGAACGATTGACGGTATATTTTCGTATTTCTGTGGGCAGTGGGTTGGGTCCTTGTAAATCTGCGCCATAACGAACAGCAGTATCTACAATTTGACGAACGCTGGAGTCAATAACCTTATGGTCGTACGATTTAACACGGATGCGAATACGGTTCTGGTGTTCTCCTGCGTCTGCTGCCTTATTTTTGACAGCTTTATCTTTTACAGGGGTTTTTTGAGCCATTGTACTATAACTTAATTCACCGATATTCTTTGAAAGAACTCAGTACTTATTATTTGAGGATTTTTGTAACAACACCTGCTCCAACAGTTTTTCCACCTTCGCGGATAGCAAACCGCTGCTTTTCCTCCATTGCTACTGCAACAACTAACGTTGCACTAATACTCACTGTGTCACCTGGCATCACCATCTCTGTTCCATCTGGCAACGTTACCTCTCCGGTAACATCAGTGGTACGGAAATAAAACTGCGGCTTATACCCTGTAAAAAATGGGGTGTGCCGCCCGCCCTCGTCTTTTTTCAAGACGTAAATTTCTGCCTCAAATTCTGTGTGGGGTGTTACTGAACCAGGCTGTGTAATAACCTGCCCTCGCTCAACGTCGTCTTTCTTTAACCCGCGCAAGAGCAACCCAACATTATCACCTGCCATTCCTTCGTCCAGCTGCTTGTTGAACATCTCCACTCCTGTTACTGCTGTTTTTGAGGTTTCTCGCATACCAACCAACTCAACGTCGTTGCCAACATTGATTTTTCCTCGCTCAATTCTCCCTGTTGCAACTGTTCCTCGTCCCTCAATAGAGAAGATGTCTTCAACAGGCATCAAGAATGGCTTATCAACCTCTCGTTCAGGAACAGGAACGTACTCGTCCAGTTGCTGCAACAGCTCACCGATTGGCTTTGCTTCCTCGCTCTCAACATCTGTTGCGTTCAGTGCATTCAATGCAGATCCACGAATAATAGGCGTATTATCGCCGTCGTACTCGTATTTTGAGAGCAACTCACGAACCTCTGCCTCAACCAAATCAATGAGCTCAGGGTCATCTACTTGGTCAACCTTGTTTAGAAATACCATAATTTTTGGTACTCCTACCTGTCGCGCAAGCAAAATATGCTCCCGCGTCTGGGGCATAGGCCCATCTGCTGCTGACACGACCAACACTGCTCCGTCCATTTGCGCAGCACCTGTAATCATGTTCTTAATATAGTCAGCGTGACCAGGGGCGTCTATATGAGCGTAATGGCGTGCCTCTGTTTCGTACTCAACGTGAGCCAGCTGAATAGTGATGCCTCGCTCGCGCTCCTCGGGCGCTGCGTCAATTTGATCAATTTCTTTTGTGGAACCACTCCACCCTTTGAGTTGTACGTATTTCAAAATAGCCGCTGTTAACGTTGTTTTCCCGTGATCAACGTGGCCAATCGTTCCGACATTCACGTGGGGTTTTGTGCGCTCAAACTTTTCTGATGCCATAAAAGTAAATACTTAAAAATAACCTATACCGTGCTCGTATCAAAACAAAGACAAATACCAGATGAAAAATACAGCACGATACACCATTTTATTATACACAACGCACAGCAGTCGTCAAGGTGTGTATATACACTCCCTTCTGAATCATAAACCCCCCTCATAGCGTGAGGGGGGTTGGAGTTTTATATTGAGGTATGGTGTATTTACGGAGTATCGCCCTTTATAGCATTGAGTATCCTTGTTTCACTATCCTTTATATCCTGGCGCAATTCAGTCCTCGCAGAATCAATCTTCCCGTCAAACCAAACAACCATCCCGAGAAGTAGCGCGAGTATAGCCAACACAATCAATATCGTGCTTGATATGCCGATATTAACGCTTCTATATTCTATTCTTACTGATTCTTGTTCTTGAGCCATATATTTTCTTTAGAACACATATCTGCTCGGGGCACAATCTACTTCATAAGCCCCACCGACTTGGTGTCGTCCTTCTTGCTTTTCTCTTCACCGAACACCCCATAGTCCAGTGCGCTCTACTGCAACGGAGCGTTGTCTAAGTTTGCAAACTTCTCTGCGTATTCTCGTTGTTCTTCGTCAATCTCTACTGACGAAAGTTCTTGGTTTGCTTGATCGTACGTCGTACTATCATCCGTCGAGTCATCCTCCAGCATAGCTGAAGAATGCGATGCTTGCTCTTGGAGACGAGTATATTCCTCTACTGTCAAAACAACGTACAATGGTTTTCCGTCCTCAACAATAATAGCTTTATCGCTCTTTGCACGAATAAGAGATTGTAATTGTTTCCACATATATCACGTGTATTAAATTATTTTTGTCTTCCCTCTATCAATTCTGAGGCAATGTTGTTTGGTACCTCTTGGTAGCGGCTAAATTCCATCACCGAGCTACCCCGCCCCTGTGTCATACTCCGCAAGTCAGTCGTGTATCCAAACATATTTGCCAACGGAACTGTTGCCTTCACTGTCTTCAGGTTGCTTCTCTCCCCTAACTCTTCTATCTGGGCTCTGCGCGAACTCAAATCACCAGTAACATCACCCATAAACTCTTCGGGCACAGTCACCTCAACTCCCATAATTGGTTCAAGGAGCACTGCGTTTGCCTGCCTTGCTCCGTCTTGAAATGCCATTGACCCAGCGATTTTAAACGCTGCCTCGCTTGAATCAACTTCGTGAAACGAGCCATCGTACAGCGTAATTTTCACATCCACCATTTGATACCCTGCGAGCACACCTTTCTGCATAGCCTCTTTCACACCTTTTTCTATTGCAGGGATGTATTCAGATGGAATAACACCACCTTTTATCTCATTTACAAACTCAAATCCTGCGCCTGGTTCTTGTGGCTCAAGGCGAATCTTGACGTGCCCATACTGCCCTCGCCCACCAGATTGACGAATATATTTTGCCTCTTGTTCAACCGTTCCCTTAATTGTCTCTCGGTACGCTACTTGCGGCTTCCCAACCTCTGCCTCAACACTAAATTCTCTCTTCATTCTATCTACCAAAACCTCCAAGTGCAACTCTCCCATCCCCGACATAATGGTCTCTTTTGTCTCTTCATCACTTGAAATACGAAATGTTGGATCCTCTTCTGACAGGCGACGGAGCGCAATACCCATCTTGTCTTGATCTGCTCGCGTTTTTGGTTCAATACGCACAGAAATAACAGGTTCAGGAAATGTTATTTTCTCCAGGATAATCGGATTGTCCATATCACACAACGTATCTCCTGTTGTTGTATTTTTCAATCCAACTGCTGCTGCAATACCACCTGCGTACAATTCTTTAACTTCCTCCCTACTATTTGCGTGCATTCTTACAATTCTACTCAAACGTTCCTTCGATTCAGTGCTGGAGTTATATATCGTACTTCCTGCTTTTAGCATCCCTGAATACACGCGGAAATACACGAGTTGTCCTACAAATGGATCTGTTGCTACTTTGAATGCTAATGCAGAAAACGGTTCTTCATCAGAGGTCTTTCGCTCTTCTTGTGAGTTATCTTTTGGATTCTCACCAACCATATTTGGAACGTCTGTAGGGCTCGGTAGGTACGCAACAATTGCATCCAGCAACAACTGAACGCCTTGATTCTTTAACGCACTACCTGTGAACACAGGAACGAGACTGCCTGTTAATGTTGCTGTACGCAATGCAGCAATAATATCACTCTCTTGTACCTGTTCACCACCAAGATAGTGCTCCATAAACTGCTCATCATTCTCTGCAATTTTTTCTAACAACTCATCTCTACGGCTCTCAACCTCATCTTTCAAGTGTTCAGGAATACTATCCTCTTTTACCATATTCTCACCAAACGTACCCTCAAACCGATAGTGTGTTTTTGTGATTAAGTCAATAACGCCGTTGAGTTCGGATTCAGACCCAACGGGAATTTGAATAGCGATTGCATTAGGGGTAAGTCGTTCTTGGATAGACTTCAAGCTATTTTCAAAACTCGCACCTGTTCTATCTAACTTATTGATAAAACAGATTCGCGGTACATTGTATTTATCTGCTTGGCGCCACACTGTTTCAGATTGCGGCTCCACGCCTGCAACACCATCAAATACAACAACGCCGCCATCTAAAATACGGAGCGACCGTTCTACCTCAACAGTAAAATCCACGTGCCCTGGCGTGTCTATGATATTAATTCGGTGTTCGTTTTTAGCATCACCTTTTTCGTTCTGGGTGTGGGTCCAGAAAGCAGTTGTTGCAGCGCTCGTTATGGTAATTCCCCTTTCTCGTTCTTGTTCCATCCAATCCATAACAGCTGCACCTTCGTGAACCTCCCCTATTTTATGAGAGATGCCTGTATAAAAAAGAACTCTCTCGGTTACTGTTGTCTTTCCTGCATCAATGTGTGCAATAATTCCTATATTGCGAATGCGTTCAAGTGGATACTGTCGTGCCATATGTAATAATGTTTTCTTTTAATTCAACGATAACGATAGTATTATAAATAAATTTCATCATTGAATCAACCTCATGAGAAAGAAAGAACCACAACCCACCTCAAAAGATGAATTTTTATAGGTGATTGCTATTTTTATTGACACTCACTTTCTTACACTCAAAAACACAACCTTTACCCAAAAAAACAACCCACAAGGTGTGGGTTGTTTTGTATGATGTACTCATTCTTATAC
>VXOY01000031.1 GCA_009839835.1 Candidatus Spechtbacteria bacterium SB0662_bin_43
GGTAAAAAGAACTTAAGAGTAAGAATGCTTCTGTTCTTATAATGCCCCCCCCCCCCGCTTGATTGTCAATGGGGGGTTGTGGATAGGGGGGAGATTCACACCAGTAGATTGACTGACCTGCGATTTTGTCGTACAGTAATACTAATACATAATTACTATGCTTATGAGAAAAGACACCCACCCTGTGTACCACGCACAAGCAACCATACAGTGCGCCTGCGGCAACAGCATCACCGTTGGATCAACACAACAATCAATAGACATTGAGGTGTGTAGTGCGTGCCATCCGTTTTACACAGGAGAAAAACGGGGCGCTGTTCGCGGAGGTCGTGTAGAACGATTCCAGTCTCACCTGCAAAAGAAAGAGGAGTTTCAAACAAAAAAACAGCCTGCACCATCTTCTTCTAAAAAGAAGACAAAGCCATCTACACCAAAAAGTAAGAAGCAGTCACCTGCCACATCAAAAAGTAGGGCGGTAAAATCATCCGCACAAAAAGCCAAAAAACAATCACCGAAATAGTGCAACACAACATTGACGCATTGAAACAAGAATACCAAGAATTAGAACAAAAACTCGCTCAGCGAGATGTTATTTCTCATCCTGAACAACTCAAAAAATACTCCCAACGGTACAGAGAGATCCACAACCTCATCCAACAGCACGAAAAACTACAGTCCATTGATTCCCGCATACGCGACAACCAAACCATTCTCCAAGGAGATGATGAGGAGTTAAAACAGATAGCAAAAGAAGAAATTGAAGACCTCACACAACAGTACAACGCAATAGAACAATCACTTGCAGCAAGCAACGAACCTTACTCCGCTATCAACGAAGTCATCATAGAAATTCGTCCAGGCGTTGGAGGTGAAGAGTCGTCTTTGTTCGCCCAAGACTTGCTTCGAATGTATGTACGGTACGCAGAACGGACAGGGTGCCAAGCCACCATCATAGAACAAAACCAATCAGACCTACGAGGCATTAAAGACGCGGTTTTAGAGATTAAGGGTAAAAATATATACTCACTCCTCAAGCACGAAAGCGGGGTTCACAGAGTGCAAAGAATACCAGAAACAGAGAAAAGTGGACGGATTCATACATCAACTGCGTCAGTGGCAGTATTGCCAAAAGCAAAAAAAATTGATATTGATATAAAACAAGAGGATATCAAGATGGAAGCATTTCGCTCCTCTGGGCCAGGGGGACAAAACGTGAATAAAGTATCAACAGCGATACGAATCACCCACATTCCATCAGGGATGTCGGTTGCCTCCCAGCAAGGAAGAAGTCAGGCAGCAAATCGTGAAACCGCTCTTATGCACTTGCGTTCTCGCCTCCTGTCGCAAAAGATTGAAGAGGAAGAACAAAAGCGCAAGGCTCAACGACAAGAACAGATTGGGAGAGCGGAACGAAGCGAAAAAATTCGCACCTATAATTTTCCGCAAAACCGCGTAACAGACCATCGAATCTCCAAGTCCTGGCACAATATCGTAGATATTTTAGATGGCGATTTAGACACAATTATATCTACATTGCACAACGTTCTTCCATAGCACATTCATTGTTCTTTCCTGTACTTTCCATCGTGCATACTGCTTGTACGCAAGATTATTCTTACCTCAATGCACGAAAAAGGTTCTTATTTTAACTCAGAGAATGTATGCTATCTAAACATACATACTGTTTATTGATATGAAACACGACTCACGAAACAAAAAGAGGAGACGACGCCCACGGACTGGTATCAATACTATGGCAAGCAAAGTCCAGGAGGAGCTTCAAGACGATCCTGTAATGATAGAGGAAGAGCCAAAAGGTCCTGTGTTTGACGATTCGGTAACCGAGCAAAATATCTATGAGAAAATTGAACGTTCCAAGAGCAACGGATGGAGCGCGAATGTACGTTCATTCTTTGGAAGCAATGGAGGAATTTTTCTTCCTATTGGAGTGTTGGCTATCGCAATCGTACTTGCGTTTGGTGCGATTCAAATCTTAGAAGAAAACGAGCAACAGGAGGTGAAAGTAGTAACGCAAGAAACAGAAGAGGAAAAAGAAGAGGACACCACAGAAAATGAACCTTCCACTTCTGATGATGCTGACGCCGCTGATGATCAGGATACAATACCTGACCCTCCTACTCCTGAAGTACCCGACCCAAAACCAGAGCCTACTCCACCGACAACTCCTGAACCAGATACTTCTCCTAATCCTAAACATATTCAAGAACCAATAGCAGAAGACGCTGAACGAGAATCGCTGGAACAAAAACTCGTTGAACGAACCAATTCGGGAATACAAGTTATTGCTCTTATAGGAGATGGTATTACCCATTTAGCACGACGAGCAGTTGTCAACCAATTAGATTATAAAGAGATGTCGCTCAATGACGAACAATTGGTATATGCAGAGGACTACCTTCAGAACCGAACAGGAGATTATTGGTTAGAAGTAGGGCAAATCTTAGAATTTCACTACATTGATGTAGATAACTCTATTGAATCAGCGCAACAGCTCCAAGATTGGCAGATACAAAACTTAATGCAATACACACGATAATAGCAGATTGTATATGCATCCAAAAAACCGCTTACAAGCGGTTTTTTGATATATATATATATACTCTGTATTTATGAATCAACGAACCCTACCCCATCAAGAAAGAATGAAAAACGTACAGAAAATAATAATACGTAATCATTCAGTACCTATACCCCTTCTGGTCTTTACGCACTTGCGCTTTCAAATAATTCATATCCCTATCACCCTTCTGCCTATTACAAGCACCACACAACAGTTGTAAGTTTTTTATATTATCCTGTCCTCCTTTGCTTCGTGGTAATATGTGGTCTATTTCAAGGTTTCTCATTGGAAAGTGTATATCACAGCCATTACATATACCCTTCTGCTTCTCATATAACTGCTGTTTCACGTTCGTGTTGATAACAACCTGCTCTTTGTCTGTGCGTTGCGGTACATCCTTGCGAACTATTACCTGATACTTGCCTTGCCCCCATTCAAGTATGTTGCTTTCTGCTCTCTCACTTTCTTGTTTCATTCTTTGATTAACCAATTCAACCGCCTTCTGCGATACATCAATGCCTATCCATTGTCTGTTGTGTTTTTCAGCTGCAACAAGAGTGGTAGCACAACCGCAGAATGCATCTAATACCATATCACCCTCATTACTGCTTGCTTGTATAATGCGTTCCAATAACACAAGTGGTTTTTGTGTAGGGTATCCTGTGCGTTCCTTTGCCATAGTATTTATAATCGGTATATCATCCCATAAGTCCCTCATAATTTTACCTCTTTTATTGTTGTGCCATCGCGTATCTTTTGTTTCGTATGGTTCGCGCACGTCGTCAGCATTAAAAATATACTTGCTTTGTTTTCTTGCATAAAAAAGTATAATATCGTGTTTCTTCGCAAAAAATCTTTTACTAACACCTCCCCATTTATACCCCCATACGATCTCATTCCTAAACCTCCGTACACCAAAGATACAATCCATTACCATCTTGAGATAGTGAGACATTTTTGTATCACAGTGGAGGTATATGCTCCCTGTTGGTTTCAATATACGATACATTTCTAATAGCCGTATAGACATATACTGCAAATATCCTTTATTGCCGTTTGCTTCCCTTGAACGCCCCATTGTTCCCACTGTTTCAAGAAGGTTGTATAGTGCTGTATTCTGAACCTCAATACTATCAATCCATTCTTGCTCTACATCGTCTAGATACCATACATCTTTGAAGCTCGCACCATTCGCCACACTTCCTATGGGCGCTTCATAGTTTCTATTACTATTAAAAGGAGGGTCAATGTATATCAAGTCCACGCTCTCACTATTCATTCCTCTCAATACATCAAGATTATCTCGTATAAAGAGAGTTCGATTTTGTATCTGTTGTTTCATACAATAATTACCAAATATTGTGGAAGAATTTTACTTCGATTGCTGTGTTACCTTGATGAACGAGAGGAACAATGGATGCGGACTCATAGGGCGAGACTTTAGCTCGGGGTGGAATTGTGTTCCCAAAAAGAATGGGTGGTCTTTGAGCTCCATAATTTCAACAAGGTGCGTTTCTGGATTCACACCTGAAAAAACACACCCTGCTTCCTCTAACTGGTCTTTGTACTCGTTGTTTACTTCGTACCTGTGCCGATGGCGTTCCAATACGTGTTTTTGTTGATACGCCTCTGCTGCGCGGGTACGAGGCGTAATGCTACACTCATAGTTGCCAAGACGCATACTACCGCCGTACCGTTTCTGCTGTAGGTTTTCCTTTTGACCCTCCATCACATCAATCACGGGATGAGATGTTGTCTTATCTATCTCTGTTGTATTTGCGTCCTTCAGTCCGCATAACGACCGCGCAATATCAATGACAGCGATTTGCATCCCATAACACAGACCAAGATACGGAATATCGTTCTCGCGACAATAGCGCGATACAGCAATTTTCCCTTCAATACCACGTGAACCAAATCCTCCAGGCACAATGATTCCGTCATAGTGCTTCAATTCTTTGAGCGTGTCTGGGTTTTTTTCATACTCTTCAGCGTTCAATCCTTCAATAACAGGATTCAAGCCGAGTGACCACGCTGCGTGTTTTATGGCTTCAAGAACAGAGATGTAGGAGTCTGCGAACACAAACTTGCCACTTTCAAAGTATTTCCCAACAACACCTATCTTTACCTCTTTTTTATTGCTCTCTATATTGTGAACGATCTCTTCCCAACCCTTCATACGAGATGGGACATCCTCTATACCAAATTTTTCTAAAATAACAGATCCTAAATTTTGTTCTTCAAATAAGAGCGGCACCTCATAAATACTGTTCTTCACATCTACGCCTGCTATGATTGACTTTTGATCTACATTACAAAATGTTGCGATTTTTTGCTTCCGTACTTCATCGGGCGCGTTTTCGCTACGGAGGATAATGATGTCAGGCTGAATACCTGCAGAATTCAACGAACGAACAGCGTTCTGTGTTGGCTTTGTTTTCATTTCCCCTATCATTTTGGGTTCTAATAAGTAACTCACCAAAACAAACAGAACATCGCTCTTGTCTTGCAAGAGCATCATCCGCGCTGCCTCCAAAAATAACGCTATCTGATACTCACCCACCGTGCCACCAATCTCTACGAGAACAAAGTCAGCATCGCTCTCGCGTGCTGCGTTTTTAATTCGTCCCAAAACTTCTAAGGGGATATGGTAGAACACCTCAACAGTTTTCCCATCGTATTCCAAATTTCTCTCTTTACGAATCACAGAACTATACACCGCACCTGTTGTCATATAGTTCAGACGCGATAATTCAACGTCCAAAAACCGCTCATAGTTGCCGATGTCTTGGTCGCACTCCACCCCATCGTGCGTTACAAACACTTCGCCGTGCTCTAAGGGGTTCATCGTACCTGCGTCAACGTTGATGTAGGGGTCAATCTTAATAGCAGTTACAGAGAACCCACGAGATTGAAGAATTGCCCCAATAGACGCTGTTGCAACCCCCTTACCAACTCCACTGATAACACCTCCTGTGATAAATATGAATTTTGACATACATTCTATAAAAAGATTTTTACTTTTTATACATCAACATAACGTTTCACATAAGCGACCGAAAAAAGAAAAAGCAAAGACACTATGCCTGCTTTTTCATCGCAAAGAATGGACTCATTACTCATCTTCCGCCTCTACAATAACCTTAATCTGCGCCTCTAATCCTTGTTCAAATTGGAGAGTAACAGGATACTCACCTGTGTGCTTTATCGGCTTATCTATCATAATGGCAGACTCATCAATAGAAAAGTTCATATCCTGCATTGCTTGCTGTATCTCTTTCTTCGCAACCCCGCCGTACAACGTGCCGTTTTCATCAACAGATGCGCGAATATAGACGTTCAAGTTCTCTATTCCCTCTGCCAATTTCTGTATTGCTACCAACTCTTGATTTGCCTCAAGTTCGCGCTGACGCATCTCTTCCTCCAAGCTATCAAGCGCTGAGTAGGTTGCAAGGGTTGCTAATTTATTTGGCAAGAGATAATTCCGTGCGTACCCATCAGAAACATGTTTGACCTGTCCCTTCCTGCCGCAATTTTTTACATCTTCTAAAAGTATAATTTTCATATCTTTTCTATACCATACTTTCCCATAAAAAGGAATGATTATCTTTTCCTCACCACCTGTAGCGCTCGTTCCAATTGTTCGTCTTGCTCGGTTGCAGGGTCGTCCTGAACAACAATAGTAGGAGCAATGCCATGACCGTGAATGATGGTATGTGAAGGGGTAAACCATCTATATGCTGTATATTTCACGCTGGTGCCACCTGGCAAGAGGAGGAATTTTTGAACAACGCCCTTACCAAAGCTCTGTTCCCCTACCAAAGGAACAGAACGTACCTCGCGCAACGCACCAAGAACAATCTCTGACGCAGACCCTGTACCCTGGTTCTGTAATACAACGAGCGGAATAGTTGATAGCGATCCTGTACCTTTTGTTCTGTACTCTATTTGTTCTCCATCGCCATCTTCTTCTATAACCACAACAGTATCTGGTACAACAAACCACCCTAACACATCCACCGCTCCTTCCAAGAATCCACCAGGATTGTTGCGCAAATCTAACACAATGCCATCAATGCTATCCATATCTATCTCTGCAAGCTCACGTTCTAACTCTTGCACTGTGTCGTTCACAAAACGAGATAGGCGGATATACGCAACAGTGTCGTAGAGCATAAACGAGACGCTCGGGGCTGTTATCCTCTCGCGGGTTATCGTAATGTACAACACATCATCGCGCCCTTTACGCTCTATGCCCAGCGTAACCTCTGTTCCTTGTTCGCCCCGAATACGTGCTACTACCTCTTCTAAGACCATTTCGCTCGTATCAGTGCCATCCACAGACACAACAATATCTTGGGGTAGAATTCCTGCTTTTTCCGCAGGGCTGCTGTTTAGTGGCGTCACGATAATAACTCTGCCTTCGTGCATTGTGAGTTCCACACCAATGCCCTCCAGAGCGCTGTTTAAACTATCAACAAAGCTCGCTGTCTCTTCTGCTCCCAGAAAAACCGAGTAAGGATCCGCAGTAGAACGCACCAATCCCCTCAACGCTTCCTCTATCAACGCGTTGTCGTCTAAAGCGTCTTTCTCCAAATACTCGTTATGGAGAAGATCCCACACTACCTCAATGTCTTTCAATTTTAAATCTTCCTCTTGTAGCGCACCCCTGCCTGAATTCTGTCCAGCCAAATGCACAACAACAAACACAATAAAACACACAACCGCAATAAGGAGGCCTGTTATCCACCCTATATGAACAAGTGTAATATGAATTGTAAATTTCTTATTCTTCATTGTAATAAAACGCTTTACGTTTCTCTTACCATACTACCGCTTCTCATTCTTCATTGAGAATATCTTGGAAATGGTGTCGTACCGCACTCCAATCACCTTGCGTAGGAACAATCACGTACGCTCCATCAATAATCTGGGACTCCAATAAACCACCTTCACCAGGCTGGAGTACCTCTTGAGTAGGTACAACCAACTGGTGCTGCTTCATCAACGACAAAATCATTTTCATATCCGATATTGACATATCGGTGCGTACATTGCGCCCTATTGATTCTAAAGAATCAAACACTTTTTTGGGATTGCTCAAGACTCCAGAAGATAACGCCTTATCTTTGAGTGCATTGATAACTTGTTGCTGTCTCCGCGCCCTGTCAAAATCAGAAGACGAAAATCGAGAACGAATGTAGTACAACGCTGATTCTGAATCCAGCACATTCGTGCCTGCAGGAACGTGGAACTCCCAGTAACCTCCTTTCTTATTGGCATCCCCTTCTGTTGGTTCTGCGGTGTAGTAGCGCCAATACTTGTTGTCTTTTTGCTCCTCCCCTTGCCATTGCTGCCTTTCAATAAACGGTTGCTCAAGCGTTATCTCAACACCACCAAAAATTTCTATCAAGCGCTTAAATCCTGTGAAATTGATAACAGCAGCGTAGTCAACGTGGACACCGCTCACGTACTGCACAACCTCTTTTGCCATCTCTAATCCTCCGTTTGGATTACACGACCTCCCAACAGCGTACGCAGCATTTATCTTCACCTTTCTGTCTTCAGGCAATGGAATGATGGCCTCGGGCAGATTGCTGCATTCATCTATCTGTATGTCTGGAAACTCAACAAAGAGATCACGTGGAATCGACACCATAGACATCTTTTCTGTGCTCTTATCAAAACTCATCAGTATCATCGTGTCTGCCAACAATCCTCCTGCAGGGTCTGATTCACCCCGAATACCTAACAGCAAAACATCTATGCGGTCTTCCTCCTCCTTAACAGAGAAATTCTCGTACTCGTAATCCACGGTTTGCTCAACAATAATCGTGTTCGCAAGGAGAAAAAGTCGGATAATGACTACCAGCACCATCAAAGCAAACACGACAAGAATAACGTGCAAAACCCTTCTGTGCAACACTCTTGCAAGAACCTTTTGGAAAAGTGGCGCGATATTTTTTGCTTTCTCGCCTATGAATTTCATACCTTCAAAAACCACTGCCGCATTTCTTTTTCGCTGACGCGACTTTTGGCACGTATGATCTTTCGCTTCTTGAGCATCAACGGAGCCATTCTTATAATATCACGATACGCTCTCAGAGAACTTCTTTCAAACAACAGTACGTACAGGAATAATAATGCCTCTCTATATACAACAAAGACGCTGTGCCGTACCACTGTTTGCGGAAAATCATTTTTTATCATCGTGAGCCGTTGATTGCGAATATCTAACATCCTTTTATAGTCTGGTATTGTTTTCCGTTGCTTGATAAACGCTCGTTTTGACCCGGCTGTTGCGTGAGTCGTGGATCGGTCGTGCCACGCAACAACCGAAGGTTCGTACCAACACTTCCATCCAAAAAGGTGTATCCTCCACCCCAAATCTAAATCTTCGGCGTACAATACAAAATCCTCGTCAAGGTACTCGTACTCACTACTCTTATGATGCGTCATCCTCTGCATCTTTACATCTTCTAACGCGTCTCTGCGAAAAAACGGAATAGCACCCTCGTGACAAAATATCTCGCCAGGAGCGTTGTATTGTCCTGTATCTTGCTCTCCGTGTCCCCTGTTCACAATCCTGCGCGATTGATAGATGGTCAACCCTGTTGTGTCAAGAGTCGTTGTCTTTTCCTTTGTGTCTCCATTATAGTAAAAAACCTTTGCTTGGACGACGCCAATTGTCCTGTCTTTTTCCATTACAGCAACGGCGTTCTCTACAAAGTGCGGGTCTATCATCACATCAACAGATACCGTCACAACATATTTTTCTTGCGAATACTGCAGACTCTTGTTGAATCCTCCGCTCACAAAATAATTTTTATCAAACTGAATAATATCTGCTGTCTTCATCTCGCGTTTGCATATTGCAACGGTGTCGTCGTCAGATGCGTTATCAAAAATACGGACAACACAGTGAGGATACGTCTGCTGCTGTAAATGGCGCAAACAATCCCGTATGTATTTGTTGCCATCTTTTACAATAACGTGGAGAGCAACAGTTGGTTCCATACGCACTACTTCATAGAAAGAGAACGTTGCTTATGGAGTGATGCGTACAGACCTGCAGCAATACCAGTAATAACCATAAAGCCAAGCAATATCCTTTCATCAAACAACACAGCGTCTGTCATCAAATAGAACGCAAGCCACAGCAACGCAAAAACAGTTCCCATTTGATAGACCACCTCCCACCTTGTTGAAAAGGAGTGCAACGACCGCAACCCTCGTCTCAAAAGCTCGTACAAGAAGAGAAAGGCGAAAATCAAAGAAGGAACACCTGTTGTAGAGGCAATGTGCAGGTACACATTATGGGCACTCGCACCAGCAATAGACGTCTGAATATCTTCTCCAAGAATGAGCGGGTAGTTCGCAATACCAATACCCCATATTGGGTGGTCTATAGTATATCGTATCGTATTCTCCCAAATATACAACCTGCCGCTATTTGATTTTTCACTAAGATCCACCACAGATTGCAGCCTCTCAATTGTTGCAGACGATGTTGATTCTGTTTCTTGAAACTGCTTGAACGAGACAATGCCGATATACACCCCGAACAACAACACGAACAGGACGCACGAGTAGAGAACGCACTTTGCGTATGGCTTTCCTCCTCTGTGAAACCAGAGCAGAACAAGCACCAATGGCGCCAAAGACGCGAGCCATATTCCTCGCGTTCCCGAAAGAATAACCGCCAGATACGCGACCACAAACCCGATAAAAACGCTGTAATCTGCCAACGACCGCAGAACAAATGTTGATGCTTTTTTTGCCTGATACGCAAAAAACGGTAGCCGCTTTCTCAAAAAGAGTAGAGTTACAAAACAAGGAATCCCCATTATGACGTACATTGGAAACGAGTGCGTATCTGGAAAAACAGAGAATATTCGTAGCCGCAACGTATCTCCTGCATAACTAAACCAAGTATTGTCAGTCAAAACAACATTGCTCCAATTGGTGCCGTACTGAGCAAGGCTCACTTCTCCTGCCCACCACCAGTGAAACCTCCAAAACTCAACAGTGTATGCGTTGATAAATTGCACCAACCCAAACGCAAGAATCATTCCAACGCCAATCAAAAAGTCACGACAAAATGCTTTTGCAAACGAGGGTGTTTCAGAGACCAACGAACGAACAACAACAAAGAACGCAGCAATGTTAAAAAGGTAGATAATCCGCAACAACGTCTCTTCGGCATTCAATCCTATCAAAAGAGACAACGTACTCAAAAACAAAAATACAGATCCATATATCTCTAACTTCTTGGTCTCAAACACAGAATCCCAGTACTCCTTTTTTCGTAGAGCACGCAAGAACAACAAAACCCTGTTCTGCTCTATGCCCCACTTCAACACAATGAGCAGAATAGCAATGCGCCATGTATTGAAGTTATCAAACGATTCGGTGAGCGGCAGGGCGATAAAAAACGGGATAGAACGAATAATCAAGGAAACACCTTGATCTGTAGGAGAGAAAAGAATGAACGCAGAGTAGAGAAACGCAACGAAAAACGAAACCTCACGGGGCAGAAAGCCAAAGATAATAAGGGTTGTTAAAGACAAACAAACCCCATAGACTATATTGAGGCGGGTAAAATGCCTCCTTATCATACCATTTTTTCAAACAATTCAATCATTGAATCTGCGTGACGCTTCCACGAATAGTTAGCCATTCTCTCTTTTCCATTCTGTTCTATCTTCTTTCGCTCTTCAGGGTGCTGCAAGGCGTATCGCATCATATCTGCAATCTCATCAACACTGTCTGGATTTGCTACAAAAAAAGCGTTGTCTTGAAATTGCTCACGGGTCGTACCTGTATCTGCAACCACAGGTGCTGTTCCGTACGCCAATGCTTCCAGCGGCGGCATCCCCATACCTTCGGATGATGAAATATAGAAAAAAACTGTTGCTTTCATAAAATTTTCTAATAACTCTTCGTCAGTGATAGATTCTTTCCTCTTGATTCTTTCAGCACCCAAACGGGCATTTATCTCTTCTACTGTTTTATTAATAATGGGCGGGTTGTACCTATCAACACCAACTGCAAGAAATGAGTAGTCGGGAAACTCGTCCGCAATTTTTTCAAACGCCAATAATGTTTCGTAAAGATGCCTACGTGGAAACGCCTGACCAAGATAAAATAGCAACTTTTCCTTTGGAACGGTTTTTGTACTTTGTACATCGATCGTATGGACGCCCAAGGGTATAACACCGATATTTCTCTTTCTCAAAAACTTTTTGTTTTGTATTTCGTCTCGGGAAGCGTACGACTGCGTAATAATTTTCGTTGCACGCAACGCAGCATTATTCGCAAACACCTTGTATCCTATGCGGTACCGAAGTGGCATTTTCTTGTTGTTCATCTCGTAGTAAATATCGTTCGGCAACACGACAACAGATTTTGCAGGACAAACGAATGGCAATAAAAATGCAGGCAGAAAAATAAGTTTGACCCTATCTAACAACAGTCGTATCGGGAGTGCGATGTTGAAATATACAAGGTATGAAGGGCGAAAAAATGGGAGAAAGAAGGGTAATTTCGCGACCTTTGGTACAAAAATATCATTATCTAAAAATGGAATATCGTCTGGGATACCAGCCCGAAAATACAGATAAAACCGATATGTATCCTTCAGTGCTTTATTTTTATGTATTTCTTCCAGCAAATGATAAATATGTCGTCCAACACCAGCACGGTGGGCTTTTGTTTCGCCTTCTAAATTATAGCAATCAATTCCAATTCGTATCATACTATTTACTATTATTGAGATATAATAAGATTATTGTGTTCGCACTGCCCGAACTTCCCTCTGTAATAATCCAGTACCGCCATCAGTATAGCAGTAGAGACCATTCTATTTCTCCGAATCCCTATTTTTATAACCTGTTTCGCAACAGTAAAACAAGACCATATTGCTCGATACGCCACGCCCCATAATGGACAGTGCTTCTTGCTGAAAAGAAGTGCGTTGCGAACATCGTAATAGTGGACGATAGGGCGACCCAATCGAGAAAATGTTGTTTGAGAAACTTTATGGTACACAGACGACTCAGGAACCCAGTAGAGATTCCACCCTGCTTTTCGTATACGAAGCGAGACATCAACGTCTTCGTAGTAGAGAAAAAACCGTTCGTCAAACCCCTGCACCTTCTCAAGAACATCAACCTTACACAACATAGCACACCCTGTGGCAAAAGACAAAGATGTAATAGGAGCATTCTGTGGAACTTTTTTCTGAAACCCACCACATTGTGCTGCCCTGTCCATTCTTAAAAACGAAATGCGTGTTGGTCCTCCAAACCAGAGCAGAGACCTGTTGTCGTAAAAATAAACAGATGGGGAAAATACTGCTCCATCTTTTTGTTCTTGTGCTGTGCGAACGAGCAACGTCAAAAAATGCTTATCAACTTCAGTGTCGTTATTCAGCAAAAGAATATACTCTCTCTTGTTTTGAAAAGCCCACTGAAGCGCGGTGTTGCAACCACCAGCAAACCCCTTATTCTCTTTATTCAAAACAAAATTCGTTTGAAACGCAGTGATACGGTGCACTTCCTCCTTCAATCGCGCAACAGAATCGTCTGTTGAACCATTGTCAACGATCAAAACATCAAAATTTTCATAGACAACATCCCCAAGAGATGCCAGTGCCCCCATTGTCTCATCTGCGTTGTTCCAGTTCAACAAAGCCACAACTACAGATGGATCATTGCTCTTTCGGGACGGTTCTGGGTTCATATTATTGTGGCGTATCTTGTTCGCTCTGGGTACCTCGCAACGCTTTTATCCTATCCTCCACAGGAGGGTGTGTCATAAATAGCTTTGCCATAAAGGATATTTTTTTATCTTTTCTATCTCCCTTGAACGGGTTTTCGAAATAGAGGTGCGCTGTTGCGTCGTTTGCAACAGAGAGTTTATTCGGATCACTCGCTATTTTTTCTAACGCGCTCGCAAGCCCTTCAGGGTATCGCGTCAATAACGCTCCTGATGCATCTGCCAAATACTCCCTCTTGCGAGAGATTGCCAGCTTAATAATGGTTGCAAAGAGTGCTGCGATAACGAGTGCAGCAATACCGATAGCGATCTGCGGAAGACCAATCCCATCGTCATCATCAAATGCCCCGAACAACAATCCGTGGAACAAGAAATCCGTAACATACACAATCGTACCTGCAAGCACTACAACAACAGTGGAAATCAATATATCCCTGTTGCCGATGTGTGCCAACTCGTGCGCCAACACCCCTTCTAACTCTGTTTTATCTAACCGCTCCAGGAGCCCTGTGGTAACCGCGATAACCGCGTGGTTTGGGTTGCGGCCCGTTGCAAACGCATTAGGAGCAGACTCGTGTAGGATATACAACTTTGGCATTGGAAGTCCTGCTGTAATACAGAGGTTCTCTACAATGTTATATATTTCAGGGTGCTCCTCTTTTTGCAGCGGCTTTGCACGCGTCATTTTGAGAACCAAGGAGTCACTCCACCAATAACTTCCAAAGCTCATCACAAGGCTCAAAACGATAGCAACAATAAAAATAATCGGGGTATTGAGCGAAATACTCAATATGTACCCAACACCAACAAACAACGCCAGAAAAACAGCGATGAGAAGCCACGTCTTGTATATATTGCTGTCTCTGTGGGTGTAGATTGACGCCATAGATTAAAACTGTACATCTGGCACGTTTCTCTCTTCTTCAACTTCTACCTTGAAGAACGTTTCCTCGCGAAACCCGAATATCCCTGCAACAAGATTCGTTGGAGCTTGTTGCGTGCTATTATTGTAGTCCATAACAGTCGAGTTATAGAACCTTCGTGCTGCTTGTATTTTGTTCTCGGTGTCTGCGAGTTCTCGCTGGAGCTCCAAAAAATTTGTTGACGCCTTGAGGTCAGGGTAGTTTTCCGAAACAGCAAAGAGCGATTTCAATGCGTCAGAAATCATATTTTCACTCTGCTGCCTCTGTTCCTGATTGGTTGCTTGCGTTACTGCGCTACGCGCCTCAGTAACTTTTTCAAATACTTTTCGTTCGTGCTTTGCGTACCCCTTCACCGTATCAACGAGGTTGGGAATAAGGTTGAAACGGCGCTTGAGCTGCACATCAATATCTGACCACGATTCGCGCACCCTGTTACGTTTTCGCACCAATCCGTTGTACATCCCCAATAACAAAACACCAATAACTGCTATAACAATAACGACAATAATCAAAGTAGGCATAATAAATAACTCAAAGAATAATGACACCCTTATTTTACCACCATAACAGAAAAAAGAAAGGGGGATACTTATTTTTTACCTCAATTTTTTCATCTCTTGACTACTATATTCCTGAGATATATAATGAAAATACTTTTTATTAATTAAGAAAACCTATATGAGTATATATATATATAAACGCATCCTAATATCTACCCCTCTTATCTTCCTATCCCTACTTATTGGTATGGTGTCAATTGTCAATGCTACAACTGATGATACTGACTATAATATATGCCCCGTAGAAGGTAGAGAAGGCACAGCAGAACAAGTACTGGAAACACCTGAGGGAATGACAACTGGTAGTAAAGAAGAGTTGTATTGCTTTGTGCCAAACTGCCCACAGAAAATCTCCACGCAAAGCCTTTGCGATATACTGGCTAAGCAAAACAGTGCTACAACACTAACACTTCGTGTCTATGATGGATATGATTCAAAACGTATTCAAAAAACGCTTTCAAAACTCAGCAACGGACAACCATGGCAGGAAGACGGTGAAACAGTAGGAACACAGTACGCTGGTCTTGAAGCAGTTGTTATCAATCCTACAGATGGGTACTTTAGAGATGAGTTTGGTGAAGAAGTATGGGATGATGGAACTATAGTAGCTACACTCCCAGAACCAAAGACAGCAAGAGAGAGGTCGGCAGACGCTCGGACAAAGGTTCATTGGGGATCAGAAGCAAGTGAATTCTTTGTAGATTTCTACGATGAAAACAATCAACTTGTTTCTACAAAAACATACTATGTTCTATCTGGAGATGATGAGAACCTACCAGGTGATACTCTTCCGCCTGTTGTACGAGACCCTGTGAAAGAAATCCCCCAGCCACAACCAACAACAGCACCAACAAATACAGAAAGTGCAACCAATGAAGATCTAGAAGATACAGAAGACAAAACAACAGAATCTCAAAACACAGAAGATCAACAAGGAACAGTACAAACATCTACCCAGACAACAGAACCTCAAACAGTATCATCAACAGATACTACTCCAACTCCACTGTTCTACTACTTCCCTATTCAAGATTCAGTACTGGCGTGCTACAGTATGGAAACAACAAACGTACCAACAAACAGCGACCCACTATTCTACTACATGCCCGACCAACAAGCTATGATGCAGTGCTATAGTATAGCTGCAGTATAACGATACGTTCTACTCGTAACAAAACACAACTCTTAAGAGTTGTGTTTTGTTTTATGATGGATTTTTATAACACGAATACGAATCAATGCTACGCTATCTGTGTTTCAATAATTGGACAAAATACAAAACAATTGCTATATATTCAATACAAGGATACGAGTCAAGGGAGGAAACGATGCTGGACAACAGACGAGCAGACGACTCTGTGCATTGCATCTGTGGCAACACACTCACAACGCCTGCACCAGACGACATCACACTTGGTCTTACAGTAACGTGTGATGAGTGTGAAAAAGAGTGGAAAGTTGTCCAGGAATACAATCCTGGTCGCAGAAGGCAACGGTACGCCTTTGAGTGGTCGCCTGATGAGCACGACGAGACATCTTTGATCAGCATACAAATCACCCTTCCTTTTCGCTTGCAAAATAGCGCACCAAAAAGCTCGTAAGGAGATGCATACTGCATCTCCTCTTTTTTATTTTTATTATGACCTCTCGTTCAAACCAAAGATATAGGCGGAGTTGAAGGCGATTCGCTTTGCTCAAACAAAAGATATGAACAAAATTGTGTAGTAATGGAGAGAAAATGAAGAAGGCGCCACCACGATACATCGTGGTGGCGCCCAGATTGTGCGTCGACCGCCTTCGGCGGAGTGCAAGGGATCAAAAATCCCAAGCACTCAAAGCCTCAAGGAGTCAACTGCTGCGGGACGAACCCCGACACCGACCCATAGTTGTCGCGGGCGCGGTCGAGCCAGCGCGTAAGGAACTCGACCCTGCCGACGACGGAGCGTGAAGATCGGGGCGTTGTCGAAACGAACACCGGAGCCCGGATGGCTGAACTCGTCGCCCGCACAATCCATCCACAGATCCCTCCAAGAGGTGAGTCGTTTAGGGTGTGTCAAGAGGATGGAGCTGACAGCAAGTGAGGTGAGGCCGAACTCGTTTTCTGTGAAGCACTCACGTGCTCTGCGTACTGATCTGCCACGATGTCGTGCTCCGAGTTGAGCTGGAATCACGAGGATGTCGCCAGGCTGGTTCGCCTCAATCTCATCCAGTGCCGACTGCGTGCGAGCGTGAACTCGCAAGCGACTTGGCTCAATAGAACCCTCGCGATAGTTGGTGAACCTTCGGCTGTCAGCGATCTTCGCAAACACCAGGTTCAGAGCACGGCAGTACTGCTCGGCAGGGTCATCCACTTCAGGAAAGTGAACCCGCGCCAATGAGGTGACTGATGGGATAGCAAACCATCCCTCTGCTTCTTCTGGAAGCTCTGGTAGATTTGCTGTGTACTCAAGGGCAGGCTCAGGATTCAGACCGAAGATTTCGGCAATGCTCCTCACCTGCTCTGCGAGTGGCTTCGGACCTTCGTACTGTGACGGGTAGGTGAATCGAGATTGCACCTCTTCATCTGTGTACTGGTTGGAAACCGAAAGCTTTGTGAGGATCTCCTGGATTTCTGCCTTCAGCTCGTCACCGCGTTCGTTGATGCGCTGAGCACCAGCATCGTCGAGGTTCGCCTTGTTGTAGGCAGCTTCAAAGATGCTCACAGCTTGACGCCCTTTTGGGTCCCGAGACGTGATCGATGTGTTGGACATCGTCATCATCCTTTCAGTTGTCTTTCCCCGAAAACGTTTCAGGTTCAAGAACAGGTATATTGTACTATGATTTGGCTACCTTGTCAATGTTTGTCTGTGAATTCTCTCTTGAGTCGTTGCACAGTAAACGAAAAGGATTTTTACCTTTTTATACCTAAAATGCCACCTCTATATACCATTACCTATAATAGATGAGATGGAGTATAAAAAGGGTAAAAATCCTTTTCTGACTATTACCCCCCCCCCATTTCTTATCTTCCTTCCATACGGTATACTATCTACGAGTATAGGCTCGTGTACAACAGTCTACGGATTGTTGTCGCCGAACTCTCTCTATTTCAACGAGAAAAACAACCAGAGTTATGAAGATTACGGTTCTCATAAGTGTGTTGCGTTGAAGAGATACTGCTTGCCCTCATCTGGTGCAGGTGTTACGCGTACGCTAACTGCTGCCGAATAAAATTCAAGGTTGAAAGCATATAAGTCCCCCTACCAGTGGGACGGTAAGGCTTGAGACCTGGTGGTATAGATGGATGAAGGCAATTATCCGGACTCCGATGTTCGTTTCGACAACGCCCCGATCTTCAACTTCAACGACGGCAAGGTCAAGTTCAATACGAACTGGATCGACAACGCCAACGACAACTATGGATCGGTGTCGGGGTTCGTCCCGAAGTCTCTCCTCAGCCCGAGAAAAGGTATCCTTCAAAGGATACCTTTTCTCTTGTCAAGACTTTGTAGCGCGAATCCAACCACCAAGCATGCGACCAATCTCATCAACAATTCCTTCAAGTACAATGTATTTTTTCGTATCTATTGATTTTGTGTCTTTTGTCAGGCGGATAAAGACTCGGAGCATATTGAGCTTAAGACTGCACTTTTCCAGAGTTGATAGTTTTTCAGGTTTCTTCTCGCTACTTGCTTGCAGAATACCCTCAATCACATCAAGGATAAGGTGTTCGCATCGCTCAAAAATGGTAAATCTATCGTATTTTGGCACGACCTTTCGGTACTCGTGGAAGAGTTTATAAAGGTCGTATGTTTTTCTGAAGATTGGTATGTCAAATTCATTCATACTATATGAAGGTTAGTAAAGATATATTCAATGAAATCGTGTCTCTCGAAAATCTTGTGACAGCGTGGGAAGAATTTCGAATCAACAAAGGAAAGAAAATTGATGTGCAAGAGTTTGAATTTCTGCTTGAGCAAAATCTTTTTTCTTTGCATCGCGACTTGATTGCAAGGCGCTACACCCACGCTCCGTACAAAGGTTTTTATGTCCGAGACCCAAAGGTACGACACATCCATAAAGCCTCGGTACGAGACCGAGTTCTGCATCACGCTCTATTCCGAGTCCTCAATCCAATTTTTGAGAAAACCTTTATCGCACACTCATTTTCGTGTCGGGTTGGCAAAGGCACACACAAGGGAGTGCTTGCAGTAGAGGCTATGATTCGAAAAGAGAGCAGGAACTACACGAGACAATGTTTTGTGCTGAAGTGTGATGTGCGGAAATTCTTTGACTCAGTTGACCACACTATTTTGATTGCGATTCTTAAGAAACGGATCGTTGACCCAGACACTATGTGGCTCTTAGAGCAAGTCATACAAAGCTTCTCAGCACAGCAGGAAACGCTTTTTAGCCATCAAGGAATTCCCATTGGCAACCTCACCTCGCAATTGTTTGCGAATGTCTATATGAACGAGTTTGATCAGTTCGTAAAGCACGAAATGAAGATCAAATACTACGCTCGCTACACCGATGACTTTGTGGTAGTTTCAAGCAATAAAACCTACCTTGACGGACTCATTGATCCTTTCACAAAATTTCTTGAAGAGACATTAAAGCTGTCCTTGCACCCTAACAAGATTTCTATTCGTAGCGCAGGGCAAGGTATAGATTTTTTGGGATACATTACTCTGCCTCATTACAGGCTTGTACGAAACAAGACCAAACATCGTATATTTCGAAAACTCAAGAGTCGCGTAGTCCAATATCGGCAAGGCGAGATTGATAAAGAGACCCTTACCCAGTGTCTCCAATCGTATCTTGGCGTCCTATCTCACGCGAACGCACACAACCTCTCTAACGATTTGGTGAATCAGTACTGGTTTTTGTTGAACGAGTAAAGCAAAATATCCTCTTAAATATCTCTGTTGTGAGTAAGCCTCAAGTTTACGCAAATAATCGCAAGGCGCTCTTCGCTTCCTGTTTTCTTTTGCTGTGCGATTTCTTCACAATGTGCAGCGCTCGCTCTTTCTCAACTTTATCGCACTCTTGCGCGCGATTCTTTATCCTCTCTTGAGCATAATCTATATACTGCTCATCAATGTCTATACCAATGTACGTATGCCCCAATAGTGCGGCGGCAACTGCTGTTGTTCCACTTCCTATATAGGGATCTATGACTAATCCTGCTTCTTGCTCGGAAAGGAGCGAAAGAATGATTCTTGCAGGAAGCCACACAGGGAATGGAGCAGGGTGCGGATTATTATTTTCTGGAACATTGCGCCAAATTGATGTGAGCTTTGCGTCTTTGCTATCCAATTCCTTTCCTTTTTTGTTGCCTTCCATTGGTTTATACAACCAGTAAATTCGCTCCTCTACTTGCCAAAATCTCCATCCCCTTATATTGCCCGCTATTGTTCTGTCCCATATAATTTCTTGTTTTACTGTCCATTGCGTTTTCCTCAACCAATCCATAGGGTGAAACATTTCGCCATTCACCCAACGAATTTTATGATTGTAGAAAAATGAACCACCCTCTTTTATAACGCGAAACAGCTCATCCAAAACCCTAACCTGATTCTCCTGATACTCAGCCTCTGGAACACTGTCCCGAAAAGAAGAGTACACGACTTTACTTACCAATTCGCCATTATTCTTCTCTTGCTTATTGTATGGAGGAGATGTTATTCCCAAATCAATAAAACCATCAGGCATTTTCTGTAGTTCTGCCAAAGAATCTCCACACAAAATTTTGTCATTATATAACCTGCTCATTATACATAAGGCTCAAGGGTAGCATATACACCTTTCGTCATATACTTCTTATACTTCTCCAAAGTAATACCATCAACAAAAACATTACACTCCAAACCATCTGTATTCTGGTAATCTTTCAGTCCAAAAGAAGCACTACGCAAATACTCATTTTTTCTATCTCCATCTGGAAATCTTACCTGTAACTGCCTTTCTAACCTTTTCAGAAAATCAACAGAACAGAAAGCAAATCGAAATATATAAACCAACCTCCCATCTATAAAACCTCCGATAACCATTGTGGGATTCTCTCTTTTATCTCTCTCGAATCTATCCCAAGAATAATCTGTAAAATTACCTCCACCATCCAACTTCGCACTTGCTCTATTGGTATCTATATTTTTCGGCTTTGCCTCACAGTACTGCACGCTACCACTAATACTGTCCTGCCTATATCCATTATACCCTATTTTTCTTTTTGATGGAGCAAAACCACTCAAAGACACGACCACAAATTCACGGAGTGTAGATGAGTTTTTATCATTAAAATATTCTGTCAAAAGATCTATCAAAATAGAAACAACAGTTCCCTTGCTTTTACCGTGAAGCAACTCTACTACTTGCTCATGGTCACAAGTAGCGTATGCTTTTACAGCTTCTACTAAATCTTGATTCATAGAATCCGTTCGTAAACCTTACTTCAAAAAACACACGAAACACCTCATTGAGAATGCTTATAACAGCGGGGGTTGAAGGAATCGAACCCCCGATAAAGAATCAGTTCTTTACTTGCATTTTACACTTCAGTCATACCATTCGAATCATTATCAGTATTTTTATCAATTTTAGGAGCTAGATCGCTAAAAAATCTTTCTATCTTTTCAATCTCTCTTTTATGATTATGCCACCAGTTCGTTGACCAAATACGGTACACTTCGTATCCCAATTCCTTTAATTGCCTCTCTCTAAACATATCATGGATGTAGGCTTCTTCACTAGCGTGATAAGACTTACCATCACATTCAATGACCACACTATTACCCTTATATTTTACTAAAAAATCGACCCTAAAACCACCGATGTGTTGCTGTAGGATAACATTTTCTTGACCAAATAAATCCTCGAGATACTCAAGCACCTCCTCCTCAAATGGAGATTCTGTTAGACCTTGTCTTGGATTATTCCTGGGTTGATCATGCGAATATTCTTTCAAGATAGATTTCAGATTATCAACATTTTTCGTTTGTCTATTAGCAATAAAATAAGCATATGCTAAATATGAATAAAGAATAGCTCTTTTATTGTTTTTATACTCATGAAGATGGGAATTATAATCTAAGTACTGATCTCTTGGTATAGAGGTACAAATATAAATTTTATTTCTTGCCCTTGTTACTGCAACATTCAACAATTTATAGCCTTTTTCTTGGTTCAATGGACCAAATCTTTTCAAAAATTTCCCGTCAGAATCTTTCCCGTAAACTGTAGATAAAATAATCACATCTCTTTCGTCGCCTTGGACATTTTCAAGATTTCTGACAAAAAATCTCTCCTTACGACTTATTGCTTCCATCTTATTCGCAAAACCTCCATCGGAATACTTTGCTTCATTCAATTTATCTAAAATTGCATTTCTCTGCTCAATATTAAAAGTTACTACTCCAACAGAAGGATATTCACCATCTTGATTTTTATGAATATCATTTTTTAAAATATCTAACACTTTTTCTATTTCTGAATCATTCTTCCTATCCTGGTAAATACCGTCCACCTGATAAAACCCTATGGGATTATATTCAATACGTGCAGGGAAAGGTATTAAATTACCACCATAAAAAGCATGGTTGGAAAAATCAATTAAGGCAGGGTGGTGAGATCTGTAATGGTAATCTAAATATGATTGAGTATGTTTTATCTTTTCCGCATAGTCCAATAGCGATTCGCTTAAAGACAATTCTCTTGCTTTTTCTAAATCTTCTCCTATCTCTTCGTCTTGTGAGATAGATGACTCCGAAGATTGAAAGTAGTTAGATGGAGGCATTTGATGCTTATCTCCAGCAATAACTTTATACTTTCCGCGCAAAAAAGAGGTAAACGTATCTTCAATTTTCAACTGACTTGCTTCATCGAATATTACAACATCAAAAATACCCACTTCGAGTGGCAATATAGAATCTGCGGTTATTGGGTTTGTTAAAATAACAGGAAAAATAGAGGTAAAAAGATTAAAATCTTTATCAATAATTTTTCTCAAAGAATTTGACTTATGATAACGCCTGTTCTTATTTAGGTTGTATAATATCTTAAAATCAGGAAAAGCCTTATCTCGTAAGCGTTTATTCCAGTCATCAATTATAATATTTTTCTGGAGTTTTTCTAATTCACCATAAACCTCAGAGAGTCGCCCCAGCTCATGATTATCGGTATGGAAGCTATGCGAACCTTTTTCTTGACTCTTAAGAATGGAATAAAAGTATACCGCAAGCAATGCATCATTCCATTTTTCAGAATCAATATCAAGGTTTATAAACCAAGTTATTATACCTTTTGTTGTTTTATCAAGATGATGAAAAAAATTCTTGTATCGATAGAACTTATCAAATTCTGTATCGTAATAACCCAATAAAGAATTTAGGAAGTGTCTTTTTTTCTCTATTTCCTTCAAGTATTTTTCATAGTTTTGAAAATCTTCCAACCTCTTATATCTATCAATGAAAGTATCTTCGTGTTGAGACACTATTTTATCTTCCTGAGAAACAATTTGATTGTATCGCGACTGAACTTTTTTTATCAATTCTTTATCCTTATTAAATTCTTCCAACAATATTCTATATATATCAAGAACATGGGCTATCTCTTTCTTCTCGTAGATATACTGTTGAAAATATTCTTGACTTATCAATATATTAATATTTTCAGTAATAATATTCTTTACAACATTTCTATGTTTATATACTAATCTTTCGCCCAGGAAAGGACTTTTTATTATTTCTAATAACTTAGAACCTAAAACATCATTA